>CAXUBM010000063.1:1620-8431 GCA_964249235.1 uncultured Acetobacteraceae bacterium
GCCGTGGCCGCGGGTCAGCAGGTGGATGTTCGTGCCGCGGGCGAGGAGGCGGGCCGAGTGACTGCGGCGCGGATCGGTGTCGCGGCGGGCGCTGATGAGGGCGTGAAGGCGGTCGAGGACTTCGTAGTCCGGGGCTCGCTTGCCGCTCTTCGCCATTACGGACCGGGGCTCCGCCCCGAACGCCGCCAGGGGCCTGGACCCTGGACCGCCGCACTCGAGGTCACAGGAGAGCGCCGGGGGGTTTGGCGTCGCGGACGGGAAGGCCCGCGCGGCGCAGTGCGGACTTGACGTCGGCGATGCTGAAGCGGCCGAAGTGGAAGACGCTCGCGGCGAGCAGGGCGGAGGCGCCGGCTGCCGCACCTTCGACGAAGTGCTCGAGGGTGCCGACGCCGCCGCTGGCGACGATGGGGACGTTCACGGCGTCGCAGACGGCGCGGAGGAGGTCGAGGTCGAAGCCTTCGCCGGTGCCGTCGCGATCCATGCTGGTGAGCAGGATCTCGCCGGCCCCGCGGGCGGCGACGTCGCGGGCCCAACCGATGGCGTCGCGGCCGGTGCCATGGCGGCCGCCATGGGTGAAGACCTCCCAGCCGTCCGCGTGTGCGCGGGCGTCGATGGCGACGACCACGCACTGGCTGCCGAACTTCTCCGCGGCCTCGTTGATCAGGTCGGGGCGGGCGACGGCGGCGGAGTTGATCGAGCATTTGTCGGCGCCGGCCAGGAGGAGGCGGCGGATGTCGTCGGTGACGCGGATGCCGCCGCCGACGGTCAGCGGCAGGAAAATGCGCTCGGCGGTGCGGGAGACCACGTCGAGGATGGTGTCGCGGTTTTCGTGGCTGGCGGTGATGTCGAGAAAGGTGAGCTCGTCGGCACCGGCGGCGTCATAGACGGCGGCCTGTTCGACGGGATCACCGGCGTCGCGCAGCGCGACGAAGTTGACGCCCTTGACGACGCGGCCGTCCTTGACGTCGAGGCAGGGAACGATCCGGAGCGTCAGCAAGGCAAGGCCAAGGGCTCGGCCCGAGAGCCACGCCGGGGGCGCCGCCCCCAGCCTCGCGGGGCTTCGATACGAAAGGCGAGGCGTTGCCGCGATCCAGGCGCGTCACGCGACGGCGTGCTGAGCACGACGCCCTCGGCCTTTCCGGCGGTCATGGAGCAGCCGCCAGGAGGTCGATCGCCTCGCGCGGGGCGATGCGGCCATCGTAGAGGGCGCGGCCGACGATGACGCCCTCGATGGCGGGACAGTCCTCGGCGGCCGCGACGAGAGCCTCAAGGTGCGCGAGCGAGCCGACGCCGCCGGAAGCGATGACGGGAACGCCGACCGCGCCGGCGACGTGTACGGTGCCCGCGATGTCGAGGCCCGCGAGCATGCCGTCGCGACTGATCTCGGTCAGCACGATGGCGGCCACGCCGGCATCCTCCATGCGGCGGGCGAGGTCGGGGGCGGAGATCGTGGAGCGCTCGACCCAGCCCTCGATGGCGACGAAGCCGTCGCGGGCGTCGATGCCGGCCGCGACCCGGCCGGGGAAGGCGAGGCAGGCTTCCTGCACCAGGGCGGGATCCTTCACGGCGGCGCTGCCGAGAACGACGCGGGCCACGCCCTGCGAAAGCCAGGCTTCGATGGAGGCCAGGTCGCGGATGCCGCCGCCGAGCTGGACGGGGATGCCGGCCTCCTGCGCGGCTTGGAGGATGGCGGCGACCGCGTCACCGTTGACGGAGCGTCCGGCCAACGCGCCGTCGAGGTCGACGACGTGGAGCCAGCGGCAGCCGGCGTCGGTCCAGGCGCGGGCCTGGGCGGCAGGGTCGTCGGCGTAGACGGTCACGTCGTCCATGGCGCCCTGACGGAGGCGGACGCACTGGCCGCCCTTGAGGTCGATGGCGGGGTAGAGGGTCAGGGCTCTGGTCACGCGGCGCTGGTGGCGTCGGCGATCCGGCCGGCCTTCTCGCCGCCTTGCAGCCGCTTGTAGTAGAAGAACCCGCCGACGGTGCGGCCGTCGACGCGGGCGTAGCTCGGGTGGTAGCCCCAACGCTCGAAGCCGAGGCGCTCGAACAGGCGGATCGCCGCGGTCTGGGTCTCGCGGACATCGAGATTGAGGACCTGGTAGCCGAGCGCGCGGGCGCACTCCTCGACCTTGACCGTGAGCAGGCGGGCGATGCCGTGGCCGCGGGCGTAGGGAGCCACGTAGGAGTGGGCGAGCGAGGCGGCGAGCGCCTGCGCCTCCATGTTGCGGGCCGGACGGATGAGCTGGGTGGCGCCGACGATGACGCCGTCGAGGCGGCCGACGAACAGGGCGCGCTCGGGGACGAGGAGGAGACCGTTGTAGTAGCGCTCGAGCGTCTGGCGGCCGGGGGAGTGGACCCAGCCGAAGCCGCCGCCGTCGAGGATGGCGGCGTCGGTGGCCTCGCAGAGCGCCTGCATGTCGTCGTCCGTGATCGCCGACAGGCGGTCGACGGCGATGCGGTGTCCGCTCATGCGCCCCTCGCCACGGCCGGCTGCCAGCGTAGGAAGTTGGCGAGGATGCGCAGGCCCACCTCCTGGCTTTTCTCGACGTGGAACTGGGTGCCGGCGCGATTGCCCGCGGCGACGAGGGCGGCGCGCGGCCGGCCGCCGTAGGGGGTTGAAGCAAGGGTCTGGTCGGCGCGGCCGGCACTGAGCGCGTAGCTGTGGACGAAGTAGACGTGATCGCCGTCGGTGATGCCGTCGAGGAGAGGATGCCGCGTGGCAATGTCGAGGCGGTTCCAGCCGATCTGGGGAAGGCGCATGGGCGCGCCGTCGGCAGGCCGCATGAGTGCGACCTCGCCTTCGATCCAGCCGAAACCTGGTGTGGTGCGGTGTTCGAGGCCGCGCTCGGCCATGAGCTGCATGCCGACACAGATGCCCAGGTAGGGGGTGCCGGCATCGGTGCTGGCCTGGATGGCGGCGAGCAGGCCGGGAATCGCGGTCAGGCCGGTGCGGCAGTCGGCGAAGGCGCCTTGGCCGGGAAGGACGATGCGGTCTGCGGTCGCCACCGCGTCGGGATCGTCGGTGACGACGATGTCGGCGGCGATATGGGCGCGGTTGGCGGCGTGAGCGAGGGCGCGGGAGGCGGAGGCGAGGTTGCCGCCGGCGTAGTCGATGACGGCGACGCGCATGTCAGCGATCGCTCCGAGCGAGGTCGGTCCGATCGTGGAGGCGGAGAAAGGCGTCGTCGGCCGTGCGGCCGGCAACCAGCGCGATCTCGCGCCAGCCGCCCAGCCTGAGCTCCCAGCGACGCAGGTCGTGGCCGAAGAGGCCGATGGCGGCGACGAGGCCGGCGAGGACGGCGGGAGCTTCGGGCCAGAGAGGCGGTGCGGCGCAGGCGCGGCCGAGGAGGAGCTCGGCGATGGCGGCGGCGAAGGCGGTGAGCCAAGCCCCGTGCAGGGCCAGCCAGATCGGGCCGAGGATGGTGGCGAGAAGGCTGCCGCCCTCGGGAAGGAGGCGGACCGATCGGCCGCGCCGTCCCTGCTCACCGGCGAGCGCGGTGTAGAGCTTCACGGCGCCGGCCTCACAGGGCACCCTTGGTCGACGGGACGGCGCCGGTCGCGCGCGGGTCGAATTCGACGGCCTGGCGGAGTGCGCGGGCGGTGGCCTTGAAGCAGGCTTCGGCGACGTGATGGGCGTTGCGGCCGGCACGTTCGCGCAAGTGCAGCGCGAAGCGGCCGTTGGTGGCGAGCGCGCGGAAAAATTCCTCGAACAGCTCGGTGTCCATCTCGCCGATCTTGGGCTGGGCGAAGGTGACGTTCCAGCCGAAGATGGGGCGGCCGGAGAGGTCGATGGCGGCTTCGGCCAGGGCCTCGTCCATGGGGATCAGCGCGTGGCCGTAGCGGCGAATGCCGCGCTTGTCGGCCAGCGCGGTCGCGATCGACTCCCCGATGACGATGCCGACATCCTCGGTGGTGTGGTGGAAGTCGACATGGAGGTCGCCCTGGGCGTGAACCGTGAGGTCGAGCATGGCGTGGCGCGCGAAGGCGGTCAGCATGTGGTCGAGAAAGCCGATACCGGTGGTGATCGTGGATTGGCCGGTGCCGTCCAGGCAGAGTGCCACGGTGATGGCGGTCTCGGCGGTCCGGCGCTCGAGCGTCGCCTGGCGCCCCGTGTCGGTGGGCCCGCTGTTCATGGGCGTCCTCGGATCATGCGCGTGCTGTAGCGGATCGGCGGTCGGGCCGCTACGGCGCCGGATGCTTGTTCGGCGGGTGGCGCATGCCATCTGAGGGTGCCATGAGCGAGCACGATCCGATCGGGTGGCACGGGACCACCATTCTCTGTGTCCGGACCGGGACCGGGGTGACGATGGCCGGCGACGGCCAGGTGACGATGGGCCAGACGGTGGTGAAGGGGAACGCGCGCAAGGTGCGGCGGATCGGGCCCGATGGCAGCATCCTGTCGGGGTTCGCGGGGGCGACGGCGGATGCGTTCACGCTCCTGGAGCGGCTGGAAAGCAAGCTGGAGCGGTTCCCGGGGCAGCTCGAGCGAGCGTGCGTCGAACTGGCCAAAGACTGGCGAACGGACCGGTATCTGCGCCGGCTGGAAGCGATGATGGCGGTGGCCGACGCCGAGCGGGCGTTCACGCTGACCGGCAACGGCGACGTCCTGGAGCCGGAGGACGGCATCATCGCCATCGGGTCGGGCGGGAACTACGCCCTG
The DNA here is from genome assembly GCA_964249235.1 of uncultured Acetobacteraceae bacterium. Classification (GTDB taxonomy): domain Bacteria; phylum Pseudomonadota; class Alphaproteobacteria; order Acetobacterales; family Acetobacteraceae; genus CAXTPV01. The sequence goes on from CAXUBM010000063.1 coordinate 6,281, forward strand.
GCGGCAGCGCGGGCGCTGGCGTCGACGGCGGGTTTGACGTCCGAGGAGATCGCGCGCCGGGCGATGGGGATCGCTGCGGACATCTGCGTCTACACGAACCATTCCCTGATCGTGGAGACGATACCGGCGCGCTGACGCGGGGCGCTGCGCCGCACTCCGCCAGGAGCGGGGCGCTTGGTCTCGGGCCGGCGGCCCAGCGGGGTTCGGCACTGCCCCAAATTGATCGAGAGAAAGATGGACACACCGACCTTTTCGCCGCGGGAGATCGTCTCCGAACTGGACCGCTTCATCGTGGGGCAGAACGACGCCAAGCGGGCCGTCGCCATCGCGCTGCGAAACCGCTGGCGACGGGCGCAGCTGCCCGAAGCGGTGCGTGAGGAGGTGGTGCCGAAGAACATCCTGATGATCGGGCCGACCGGGTGTGGCAAGACGGAAATCGCGCGCCGGCTGGCCAAGCTGGCACAGGCGCCGTTCCTGAAGGTGGAGGCAACGAAATTCACCGAGGTCGGCTATGTCGGGCGCGACGTGGAAAGCATCGTGCGCGACCTGGTCGAGGTCAGCCTGACGATGCTGCGCGACCTCAAGCGCCGCGACGTGCAGGTGCGGGCGGACCAGGCGGCGGAGGACAAGCTGGTCGACGCGCTGGTGGGGGCGACGGCATCGGCCGACACCAAGAGCAAGTTCCGGACGATGCTTCGAAACGGGGAGCTCGAGGGCAAGGAGGTCGAGGTGTCGGTGTCCGACCAGGGCAATGCGCCGGTGGGACAGCTCGACATGCCGGGGATGCCGCCGGGCCAGGTGATCAACCTGTCGGACATGATGAAGGGAATGTTCGGGCGAAAGGAGCAGCAGCGGCGGATGGCGGTGCCGGCGGCGCGGGCGGCGCTGGCGCACGACGAGGCTGAACGGCTCATGGACAACGACGCGATCACGCGCGAGGCGATTGAACACGCGCAGGAGCACGGGATCGTGTTCATCGACGAGATCGACAAGGTGTGCGCGCGCACCGCCGAGGGTGGGTTTCGGGGCGGCGACGTCAGCCGGGAAGGCGTGCAGCGGGATCTGCTGCCGCTGATCGAGGGGACGACGGTGTCGACCAAGTATGGGCCGGTGAAGACCGACCACGTGCTGTTCATCGCGTCGGGAGCGTTCCACCTGGCCAAGCCCGCGGACCTGCTGCCGGAGCTGCAGGGACGGCTGCCGATCCGGGTGGAGCTGGCGCCGTTGAGCCGGGCGGATCTGCGACGGATCCTGACCGAGCCGGAGCACTCGCTGCTCAAGCAATACGCGCAGCTGCTGTCGACGGAGAAGGTGACGCTGCTGTTCGGCGAGGACGCGGTGGACGCGCTGGCGGAGCTGGCGGCCGACATCAACGAGCGGGTGGAGAATATCGGCGCCCGGCGGCTGGCGACCGTGCTCGAGAAGCTGCTTGAGGAGGTGAGCTTCACGGCGTCGGACCGTCCGGGGGAGACGGTGTCGGTGGACGCGGCCTATGTGCGCGACCGGGTGGCGCCGCTCGCGCAGCGGGGCGATCTGAGCCGATTCATCCTGTGAGCGGGCCGTTCGTCGAGCCTGGGGAGCCGTCGGCGGCGGCGGCGATCGAGGAGGTCCGCGGCGAGCTCGGTCTTTTTGAGGACGACGAGACCTACTACGAATATATCATCGACCAGGGGCGGAAGCTGCCGGCGATGCCGGTGGCGTGGCGCGACGAGTCGCACCGGCTGCAGGGCTGTCTGGCGCAGGTGTGGCTGGCCGACGAGATCCGGGACGGGCGGATGTTCTTCGCCGGCGGGTCGGACAGCACGATCGTGGCGGGGCTGGTGCGGCTGGTGCTGCGGGTCTACTCGGGGCGTGCTCCGCGGGAGATCGCGTCGACGGATCCGGTGTTCCTCACCAATTTGGGACTGATCCGGTCGCTGACGTCGAACCGTTCGAACGGCGTCGACTCGATGGCCCGCTCGATCCTGGCGCGGGCGCGCGCGGCGGTCGAACGGGAAGGGTAACGCCGGGTCACAAAACCGGACGCGTTTCTGCCACGTTGGCCTCGTTACGTGGGCGTGTTGTCGCGGAGGAGCGTTTGGTGAAGGGATCGACGAGGGCAGGCCGGTTGCTGGCGGCCACCATTCTCGGCTTGTCGCCGGCGGCCTGGGC
>CAXUBM010000064.1:0-8393 GCA_964249235.1 uncultured Acetobacteraceae bacterium
GATTCGCGGCACTCGACGGCAACGCGCTGGTGCCGACGGCCAACCTGCCGGCCGCCTACACCTCCTCGACCGCGATCCCGACCTCGTCGCTGGGACAGGCGAACGGGCCGGCCAGGCTCGATACGGCGGATTCGCTGTCGAGCAACACAGCGGCGGCGACCGCGAGCGCCATCCAGCGCTCGCTGGCGGCGCACTTCGCCGACGTCGTCGACGCGGCCGACTACGGCATGCGCTGCGACTACCAGACGCTGACCGACCTGACGACGACGAAGGGCAGCGTGGTCGTCTCGAGCGCCAGCTACACGTTCACGCAGGCCGACGTGGGCCGCAAGTTCGTGGGCGGCTACGAACTCGGCCAGACGGTCACCACGATCGCGACCGTCAACCCGAACGGATCGGCGAACCTGGCGAGCGCGCCCACGGCGACCGAGCAGGCGACGACGTCGAACGGGACGACGACGCCGGCGCACGGCTACGCGAACCTCTGGACGGACGACACCAACGCGCTCGAGGCGGCGGTCACGGTCGCGAGCGGCCGGCTGGGCGGGGCGGACCTGGTGCTGCCGGGCGGGCAGTGCGAGCTGAGTGCCGAGATCGACGTGACCGACAGCACGTCGATGCGGATCAGGGGTTCGGGCGACCAGGCGACCAGGCTCGACTGGACGACGCCGACCAACGGGCTGATCATCACCGAGACCAACATGGCATCGCTGACGGTCGGCGACTTCATGATCAGCAAGCGGCAGGGCACCAACAACGGGACCTTGTTCGTGGGCACCGCGCTGTCGGTCGGCGGCGCCGCGGGAGCGACGGGCGAGAACAAGGTCGCCGACGTCACCATCATCGGCTACACGCCGGCCGGCCAGACCGACGGGTGGAACCAGGGGCTGGTCGAGACCAACATCGCGCACTCCTTCACCTCGCACGTCTCGGTGCTGCAGCCGGGTCCCACCGTGTCGGTCACCGGCGCGCCGTCGCCCACGAGCCTCACCTCGATGCCGTCGGCGCTGGGGTTCGGGATCGGCGCCGACATCGTGCTGCATGGCAGCGGCAGCGGCGGCTACTTCATCGACGGCTCGCTCGACGCGCTGACCACGACGGGCGGTCAGGTGAGCCTCGACATGGCGTCCGTGCAGGGCGTCTACGTCACCAACAGCAAGTTCACCTACGCCGACTACGGCGTCAGGGCCGATACCGCCAACACCACCAGCGAGCTGGTGACGCTGAGCAACGACTACGTGATCGCCAATCTCGCCGACGTCTACCTCAACGGCGTCGGCGACAACCAGATCACCGGCAGCATGTTCTGGCCGAACAGCAACGTGGCGTCGTGGCAGGGTCTCTGGCTGCGCAACACCGACAGCGACGAGGTGACGGGCAACGGCTTCCTGGGTCATGGCGGCAGCAGCTCGGTCGCCGATTACGGCGTCTACGTGTCCTGGGACAATGGCGGCGGCTACGCGCACAGCCTCACCGGCAACACGCTCTACCTGATCAACGGCACCGCGATCGGCAACGCGAGCGGGACGGGCGGCATCGTCGCGGTCGGCAACTCCGTCATCGGTTCGACGGTCGCGACGTCGGATCCGACCTACGGTGCGACGAACGGAACCGGCAACGGCGCGGCGGTGGCGACGAACGGCATGGGCAATCTCTATTTCGCCAACCTGCTGAACGGGCTGACGGCGATGTCGGACGACGGCAACAGGAACATCCAGTTCGCCAAGAACCTGACCTGCGGCAATCTGTACGACACCTGCACGTTCAGCGTGCTCAACGCCAACAAGCCCGCCTTCCAGGTCACGCCGAACGGCAATGCGTCGGCCGGCTCACTGACGCTGACGGGGAACGTTTCGCACACCGCGACCGAGGTCATGCTCGGCGCCTGGACCGGATCGAACGGCGGCTCGCTGACGCTTGTGCCGGTCAGCGGTGCGCTGCCGGCCTACACGGCCGGGGTGGTGGCGATGTTCGGCGAGCTCGCCTGCGCCTGGCCCTCGTATGTCGAGAGCTGGCGCCTGTCGGGCCACTACAAGGTTTCGACGAGCGGCTCGACGACGACGATCAGCGAGACCGCCTTCGCGGCGACGCCGGAGGCCGACGCCGATTCGACGACCGCGGCGGCTCACAACAGCGGCACGGCCGCGGTGACGCCGACGGCTTCGTCGTCCAGTTTCGGCCTTTCGATGACGTTCGGGTCGAGCGCGGGGGCGAGCGTGGACTGTTCGGCGGACGTGAAGTTCATGCTGATGAACTGAGCCGGTGCGCCCGCCTCGCGCCCGGCGCCGGGGTCAGACCGGGACCGGGCTGTAGCCGCGCTCGGCGCCGACATCGAGGTAGTGGTGGTAGCAGTTCAGGTGGGACCCCTGGCTCAGTTCGAGACCGGCCAGGGGGTAGCGCCGGCAGTACCAGGCGCGGTCGAGCCGGAAGGGTTCGCGCAACTCGCGATGGCCGACCCTGACGAAATGTTCGAAGCCGGACGGGATGGTACCCGAATCCTTGGCGCCGCGAACATCCCAGTAGGTCTGCAGGTAGAACGCCTCGTCGAAGACCTTCGCGGCCTTCTCGAAGTCGAACGGAACCCGGGGCCACGCGGCGACCGCGGCGCGCAGATCGTGGTGCGAGATGCGGCGCCACCAGCCCTTCAGGCTCGACAAGTGCGGCAGGAGCCGCTCGACCGGTTCGGCGAAATAGACGGGGAAGAGGTCGAAACGGAACCGCGGATCATCGAGCGGCAGCAGGCCGATGTCCGAGCGCTGGAAGGGACTGAACACGCCCGCGACCGGGAAGAAGATCTGCTCGGCGTTCGACAGCCAGGCGGCGAGCCACGAGAAGGTGCTGATGGCGACGACGATGTGACGCGCGTTCCGGATCAGGCTGAAATCCTCCATGATGCCGCGCGACGGGATCAGCCTCGCTTCCGGCAAAGCCGCGCGCAGGCGGTCGAGGTAGGGACCGGGACCGATCTGTCCCATGATCACCGGCTTGAGGCCGGTCTCGTCGACGATCTGGCGGTAATACTCGACCGGTAGGATCAGATAGTCGGGGGCGCCGCCGGACAGGATCTCGGCACCGCGGATGTTGATCAGCAGCTCGTCGTCGGCGACCAGGCCGGTCTGCGGTTCGGAGTCGACGAACACCTTCTGATAGACGGTGTAGGCGAGGAAGTTGTCCATGTGCTGGGCGTAGTTGTGGATCGCGACGCAGTCGGCGGCTCCCGACGTGAGATCGCGCATGATCGCCTCCAACGGCATGCGCATGTGGGTGTCGCGGCGCACGACGAAGGCGCGCTCGGAACCGTCGAGACTGCGCGGCTGGTAGATCTTCCACTCGGGCAGAACGGAGCCCGAGAGCCTGCCGTACGGAACACGGGACAGCAGATAGAGTGCGGCCATGTGCTGGATCATGCGGTTGCCGAGGCCGCCGGTCTGGTCGACGTGGATGACGACTTGCCGGCTCAAGGGAGGGAGGTCGGCCATCCTGCAATCCCGCGCTACGGGCAGCGCCCGTCAGGGGCGTCCACCGGACGGCCCGTTTAGGCTGTTCCGTGATCGGGCTCAAGTCGCGCGGGCCCGATGCCTTCGGGGCGCGTCTTTTCCGGCTTCGGCAGACGGGCTATGTCGCCGTGTGACATCCGTGGGGTCCGTCGATGCTCGACTTCCTTTGGCGCCGCCGGCCGGTCGAGAGGCCCGCGCGCGAGCCGTTGAACGAAGCGCCCGAGCGGCAGGCGGCCCAGCCCGCGACGAGCAGACAGGCGCCGGCGGCGCCGCGGGCGACGCCGATGCCCGCGATCGCGATGCCGGCGAGCGCGGTGACGCCGGCGGACCTGTCGGTGCCGACGACGTTCGCGGGATTTGCGGTGCGCAGCGTGTCGGACAGCACGTTTCGGTGCGTGGGACGCGATCCGATCGGAACGGAGCAGCTCGCCGAAGTGCTGTTGTACAGGCCGCGCGGCCACGCGCTGCTCGGCATGCTGCTGATCAACGCGCCGGAGGCGCGGCCGATCTGCGTGCTGTCGGATCCGCTGGTCGCGCCGGTCCTCTCCTACGTTCTCGATCCGTCCTTCCTGCCCGGACGCCACGCGCTGAGGGCCCCGACGGCGCCGCGCTTCATCTGCGCGGTGCCGCCCAACGTGTCGCCCGACGCGGATCTGAACTGCAATCGCGACGCGCCGGGCGGTTGGGAAACCCTGACGCTGGAGCCGAGGGCGCCGGCGGAGCTGTTCGCCCCCACCAAGCGGCTGGTCGCCGCCATCGAGGCCTTCTTCGCCAACCCGATGACGGCCGGCAACTTCCTGGCCTGGATGGACACGCAGCCGGCCGACCTCGTGCGGTCCTGCGGCCAGGCCATCCTGCGGCTGCTCGACAGGGACGCGCTGCAGACGATCGCCCGGCGATGCCTCGACGAGGAGGGTTTCCTCGAGCGCCTGGTGCCGGACGGATCGACGGACCGTTGGTGGAGGGACATGCTGCCGTCGCTCCGGCGCTGGAACGTGGACCGGGAGAGCCCGGCCAAGCTCTTCCTCGACCAACGGTTCGACTATCTCGGCTGGGATTTCGGCTGGAAGCGCTTCGCCTCGCTGGGCGAGATCCTCGATGCGCTCGCGCGCGAGACGATCGAGCCGCGTCGCGGCATCTGCGTGATGACGACGGCGCGCAACGAGGGCATCTATTTCCTGGAGTGGATCGCCCATCACCGGGCGCTCGGCGTCGAGCATTTCATCGTCTACTCGAACGACAACGACGACGGCTCCGACGTGCTTCTCGAACGCCTGTCCGAGCTCGGTTACGTCACCTGGGTCAGCAACAAGGTCAGCCGGGGCGTGGACCTGCAGACGCGCGCCTACGCGCACTGCCTGACCTACCTGCGCAAGCCGCTCGACTTCCGCTGGACGATCCTGATCGATCTCGACGAGTTCATCACGCTCAACCCCGACCGCTACGGCAACCTGCACGATCTTCTCGATCTGCAGGCCAGCCGCGGGGCGGAAGCGGTCTCGATGAACTGGGTCATGTACACGCCGGGACGTCACGCACGCTGGGATCCGAGGCCGATGATGGAGCGCTTCCACTATCGGGAGCGGAACGACAACCCGACGGTCAAGACGGCCTTCCTGTCGCGGCTGCACGTGGCGAGCTGGCCGCACAATCCGGTGGGCAGCTTCCGACGCTTTCCGATCTACCTCAACGCCGCCGGCCGGCTGCATCACGGACCGGGAACGGCGCACGACGCGCACAGCGGCGAACCGGTTTTCGAAGATGCCTGGATCGCGCACTACTTCTTCAAGTCGCTCGACGAATACATCTGGAAGACGTCGCGCGGCTTCGACCTGAGAAAGGAGCTGTCGTTCAACGTGGCGGTGATGTTCGGCTTCCTCGCCTGGTTCGACCCGTCCTCCTCGAACGAGGACACGCGCGCTCTGCACCACCTGCCGGCGCTCAAGAGCGAACTCGCCCGGCTGCGAAGCATGCCGCGTCTGGCCGAGGCCGAGGCGTTGGCCAGGGAAGCCTTCCAGCGCCGGGTCGAGGCGATGAAGGTCGAGATCAGGCGGGCGGTCGAGGCCTACGGCGATCTCGATGGGGAGGCCAAAAGCGCCATCATCGGGCTTCTCGATGCGCCTGTGATCGAGGCGGCAACGGCCGCGGAGTTCTCCTAGCGGCCAAGGCCGGAGCTCGGGCGTGGATGGGATCCCTGCCCGCTGGCCCGACGGGGTTCCGCGCTGCAGCCCCCAGACCGGCCCCCGTCGATGGTGCTGCGCGCCGGACGTGAACGGACCGTGTGAGCCTTGCTTCGTTCGGAGCGCGCTCGACCCGCCGCCGACCTCTCGACACCGACAGCCGGACCGCCGGCTCGTCATCCGGGACGAGATGACGTCGGCCAGGTCAGGCGCGCGGCGCCCGGCGCGGGCTGCAGCCTCGGCTCTCGCATTTCGGGGGAGGCAGACGCGCCGCCGTCATCAAAGTAGAAATCTCTCAAAAACGTATCCGGCGCTGTAACGATAAAACAACGCTTCCCGTGTAAACGGACTTTTTACTATCCCTCACGACAACGTGATGTGAGGATTTGCAACATGACTCCCGTTCGCTTGCTGTTGCCAGCAGTGATCTCGCTCGCCCTTCCCGCTGCCGCCGACGCGGCGAAGGCGATCAAGACTGCCTCGGATGTCCACCAGGCGGTCACGTCGGGCGTGTCGGCCGCACTCGCCACCACCTATTCCGCAGTGCTGAGCGCCAGCAGCACCGGAATGACGTGTTCGGGCAACGCGACGCTCGGCGCGGACGGCAACACGCCGGACACGGACGGACTGATCGCGGCGGTGGCCGCCGCTTCGGCCATGACGCAGGGCGCCGAGATCGTGCTGCCGACCGGAGTCTGCGTCCTGAACAAGGAGATCGACATTCCGGTCTCGGCCTCGATGCGTTTCACGGGGGCCGGGATCGGGCTGACGACGCTTCAGTTCTGGACTCCGGCCGGTGTCTCGACGCCGGTCGGCAATGGTCTGGTCTTCAGCATCACCAACAACGCGAACCTGACGATCGACGACTTCACCATCGACCGTCGGCTCGGCTCGAATCTCGGGACCACGTTTGTCGGCACGGCGATCACGGTGGCGGCAGGCACGACCACGCCGCAGGCCGGCAACGTCGTGGCCGAGAACCTCGACATCTATCCTGCCTGGGCCAACGCCCAGAGCGACAGCTGGAACACGGGCCTGCTCGAGACCAACATCGCCGGGCCGATGATCGAGAACGTCACGATCAGCATGCCCGGCTGGACCAATCTGCCCGATCCGGGCGGCTTTCAGTGCGTGACCGGCAGCACCACCTCCGCCTGTCCGATTCACAACCTCCCGTCTCCGGCCAACCCGGTGTCCACACCGGCCAATCTCGGCTTCGGCACCGCGACGGGCGTCGCCCTGCACGGCGTCGGCAACGGCAACTACTCCATCGACAGCGTCATCCAGGGCCTGACGGTCAGCGGCGGCCTGGTCGGGCTGGACCTGGCGCAGTTCCAGGGCGCCTACGTCACCGACAGCAAGTTCGCCTCCACCGTCTACGGGATCCGCGCGGACACGCTGGGCACGGTCAGCGAGCTGTTGTCGGTCTCCAACAGCCTGTTCACCACGACCACCGCCGGCGTCTACACCAACGGCATCGGCGGCATGCAGATCACCGGCAACTACATCCAGCCCACCGGTACGTCGACGAGCAACCTGCCCGACTGGGCGGGAGTCTGGGCCAACAACGACAACAACGTGACGATCTCGGACAACAACATCATCGGAACCGGAAACGCGATGGCGCCGGAATACGGGATCTGGATTTCGGCCAACGCCTATGACGGTTTCCCGGTTTCGATCACCGGCAACACGCTCTACAGCTTGGCCACGCCCGGCAGCGTCTGCCTGGGAAACAACGCCAACATGACGAGCATCAACGCCACCGGCAACAGTCTCTATTCTTGCGCCAGCTATCTGCTGGACCAGCAGGGCGGCAATGCCTACGGCAGCAACAGCTTCCAGACGCCGGACATGTACGACAATGGCAGCGACGACGTGACGTTCCCCAATTCGCTGCAGATCGGGACGTTCCATTCGCCGGGCTCGCTGATGATGATGAACGACAACCAGCAGACGTTCAGCGTGGACACGAGCGGCAACGTGACGGCGACCGGCAACGTGACCAGCAAAGGCTCGATCGCGGCCACGAAGCTGAGCGGCTCGTCGCTGGTGACGTCGGGCCCGCTGCTGTTCTCGGGCAATGCCAGCCACAGCGCGGCGCAGGAGGTGGTCGGCAACTTCTACTTCCCCAACGGCGTGAACCCGAGGACGATGCCGCTCAACCCGCCGTCCGGCGGCTTCCCGGCGGTCACCGGAGGGACGGCCACCATCTTCGGCGAGCTCACCTGCAGCAGCAACAACGGCTACGTCGCCTCGTGGCGCCTCGACGGCCACTACGCGGTCAGCAACGGCGTGCCGACGCTGACCGCCTTCAACGCGGCCATCGAGGGTGACGCGGACAGTCAGAAACTGGCCACGGCGATGGGCGGCAACTTCACCGTGGCGCCACAGGCGAACCCGAGCGCACCGGGGCTTCAGGTCACGTTCGGGACCGCGGTGGCCAACATCTGGAACTGCACGTCGATGCTGACGGAGATGGTCGCCGACTGAGGCGAGACACCGCCGGACGGCTGCGCGAGGGCGGCGCCCCCAGACCCCACGACTGCCAGTCGTGGGGTCTGGCGGTTAGCCCCCTACCTGGTCCAGGGACAGGGCCCTTGGCCCCACACCGGGCCTCAAACCGGACCCATCACCGCGAGCGCCTCGCGCAGCAGTTCGAGCCAGGAGCGGGGGCGGAAATCGAAGGCATTCCAATGCGGCGCCAGATGGTCGA
>CAXUBM010000065.1:0-8361 GCA_964249235.1 uncultured Acetobacteraceae bacterium
CCCGCCGCGGGCCGGGGGGGGGGGGGGCTTTCACCACGCCGCCCCCACCCATCACCCGGGCGCGCGCCTGGGGGGCGCGCGACGCCGTGTCCGGGCCGTCCTCGTCGATCGTCGAGACTGCAATGCTCATCGTGCCACCCCCCACCGCGCCTGATCCCGCCCCGCCTGACCGGTGTCGATCCGGTCGATCATCGAGCGGGCACGCACGACGTCGTCCGGGAAGTCGATCTCCGTCCAGGCGAGGCCGGTGATGTCCTCGAAGCCGAAACGGTCCGCGGCACTCGCGCGGATCATGTCGCGGATCGCCGCCTCATATTCGGCGTCCCGCGCGCCCGCGGCAACCGCCGCTTCGGCGCGGGCGGCGAGTTCGGCGGCCGTGGCCGGCGCGAAGCGAAAGAAACCCACCGATTCGCCGTGCCATTCATAGGCATTGTCCGGCCGCTTGGCGAAATCGACGATGCGTCCGTCGCGGATGCAGAGCTTCACCGGCTCGTCGCCCGGCTCGATCTCCCGGTCGACGAGAAAGCAGTCGGGATGCCGAGTCGTGACCAGACGGTGCAGCACGTCCGCCTCGTAGAGCACGTCGGCATCCATCAGCAGCAGGTTATGGCCGGACCGCAGCACGTCGGCCGCGCATGCGAGCGACACCATGCTTCCTTCCGTGAAATCAGGGTTGAACAGGAAGTCCGCGACGCCGCCGCCGGATTCCGCGAGATGCGCGCGCAGGGACGAAGCCTGGTGACCCATAACGATCGTGACGGTGTCGATACCGCTGGCGCGCAGGGCGTCGAGGTGGCGGCGGATGAGGCTACGTCCGGCGAAGGGGAGGAGGGCTTTCGGTCCCTGATGCGTGGTCCCGAGCCGGCGTCCCACTCCCGCGGCGAGGATGACCGCCTGGGTGGGGTTGTCTTCTGAGCTCATGCATCGGACTGTAACCCGATTGAAGCCGAGATGTCATCGTGTTACCACGCCGGCACGTAATTGAACGGTTCGGTCATTGCCAGTATGCCCGTCTTGACTTTCGAGAGCGACGCTAGGTTCGAGCACTCGGACCTGCCAAACCCGGGCGGCAAACGCCGCGACGTCCGGCCATCCCGCGGCGCGCTTCTCGGCGCGCTGCTGCGTTCCCGCAGCCTGTCCTTCCTGATGGAAGCCCATAGCGCGCTCGCGGCGAAGATCGTCGAGGAGGCCGGATTCAAGGGCATCTGGGCGTCGGGACTCTCGATCTCGGCGTCTCTGGGCCTTCGCGACAGCAACGAGGCGTCCTGGACGCAGATGCTGGACGTGCTCGAATACATGGCGGATGCGACGAGCATTCCGATCCTGGTCGACGGCGACACGGGCTACGGCAACTTCAACAACATGCGCCGTCTCGTCACCAAGCTCGAGCAGCGCGGCATCGCCGGCGTCTGCATCGAGGACAAGCTGTTCCCGAAAACCAATTCCTTCGTGGGCGAGAACCAGCCGCTCGCGGACATGCACGAGTTCTGCGGCAAGATTCGCGCCGGTTGCGACCACCGGACCGATCCCGAATTCCAGATCGTGGCGCGATGCGAGGCGCTGATCTCGGGTCACAGCATGGAGGAGGCGCTCGCCCGCTGCGCCGCCTACCACGAGGCCGGCGCCGACGCGGTGCTGATCCATTCCAAGCGCAGCACCGTCACCGAGGTCGCGCAGTTCATGGCGCGCTGGGATCGTCGCTGCCCGGTGGTGATCGTGCCGACCACCTACCACGCCACCCCCACCGATACGTTCCGCCGGATCGGCGTGTCCACCGTGATCTGGGCCAATCACCTGGTGCGCGCGGCGATCACCGCGATGCGCGAGGCCGCGACCCGGATCCTCGAGGACGAGAGCCTGCACGAGGTTGAGGGCCGCATCGCCTCGGTCGGCGAGATCTTCCGCCTCACCGGCAACGAGGAACTCGAGGAAGCGCAGCGCCGCTATCTGCCAGCGCTCGCCACCACGAACGCAATCGTGCTCGCCGCCTCCGGCGGCGGCGCGCTCGGGGAGGCCGCGGGCGGCATTCCCAAATGCATGGTCGATATCCGCGGCGAGCCGCTGCTTCGCCACCTCGTGCGCACGCTGCGCGAGACCGGCGTGCGCGAGGTTGCCGTCGTGCGCGGCTGCCGCAAGGAGGCGGTGTCGCTCGCCGACATCATCGCGATCGACAACGATGCGCATGCGACCAGCGGGGAAGCCGCCTCGCTGTTCTGCGCGATCGACCGCCTGGCGGGCGAGACGGTGGTCTCCTACGGCGACATCCTGTTCCGCCGCTACATCCTCGACGGGCTGCTCGCCGCCGAGGGCGATATCGTGATCGTGGCCGACGTGCAGTCCCGCGCTTCGGGCGACCGCCGCCCGCACGCCCGCGACCTCGTCTGGGCGTCGCGGCCGCCGTCGTCGCACTATCTCGACGACGCGCCCGCGCTGCTCACCGGGATCGGCGACCCGCCTGCCGTCGAGGCCGGCGAGCTGGTCGGCGAGTGGATCGGGCTGCTGCGTGCCTCCGCCAAGGGGGCCGCGGCGCTGCGCGAGGAATTGGGCGCGATGCGTGCCGACGGCACGCTGCTGCAGGCCGACCTGCCCGCCCTGCTCGCACGCGTCGCGACGCACATGCCGGTGCACATCCACTACATCGCCGGCCACTGGCTCGACGTCGACACGCTCAATGATCTCGCGGAGGCGCGGAACTTCTCGTGACACGGCGGCACGCGGCGACGCCCGCCCGCCCATGATCACCGCGGAGGCGTTCCTCGCGGCCGCGCGCGGGTTCGACATCGATGCCTATGCGGGCGTTCCCTGCTCCTTCCTCACGCCGCTGATCAACGGTGTGGCGAACGGCGGCGGCCGCACGCTCGACTATGTCAGCGCCGCGAGCGAAGGCGAGGCCTGCGCGATCGCCGCCGGCGCCTGGCTCGCCGGCCGTGGCAGCGCGGTGATCTGCCAGAATTCCGGGCTCGGCAACGCGGTCAATCCGCTCACCTCGCTGCAGGCGCCGTTCCGCATCCCGACCCTGCTCGTCACCACCTGGCGCGGCGAGCCGGGCCATCCGGACGAGCCGCAGCATGAGATGATGGGGCGCATCACCCACCGGCTGCTCGAGCTGATGGAAATCGCGCACGCGCCGTTTCCGCAGAGCGACGACGAGATCGCCCCCGTCCTCGGCCGGGCGGCGGACGCGCTCGCCGCGCGCCGGTGCTTCGCGCTGGTGATGTCGCAGGGCAGCGTCCGCGACGAGGCGCTCGATCTGCGCCCGGCCGCCGCCCCGCCGCCGGGTGCCGTCGACGATCTCCGCCGCCACGGCATGCGCCCGGCGCGTGCCGCCGTGCTCGAGCGCCTGCTCGCGCTGGTGCCGGAAGCGGCCGCGATCATCGCGACCACCGGCAAGATCGGGCGTGAGCTCTTCACCATCGCCGACCGGCCGCAGCATCTCTATCAGGTCGGCTCGATGGGCTGTGCCGCCGGCATGGGGCTTGGCGTGGCGCGCATGTCGGGCCGGCGCACGATCGTGCTCGACGGCGACGGTGCGGCACTGATGAAGCTCGGCACGATGGCGACGATCGCCGCCGCCGCGCCGCAGGGCCTCGTCCACATCGTGCTCGACAACGGCGTGCACGACTCGACCGGCGGCCAGCCGGTCGCCTCCCCCGGCGTGGACTTCGCGGCGATCGCCGCCGCCTGTGGCTACCGTCGGGTCGTCGCGGCCGACGAGCTCGCCGGCTTCGAGCAGGCGTTCACGTCGCTGCGCGACGCCGAGGGGCCGTCGCTGCTGCATGTCCGCATCGCTCCGGGCTCGCTGGCGAAACTCGGCCGCCCGACGGTCGCCCCCCACGAGGTCGCCGCCCGGTTCCGCGCGTTCCTGGCCGGCGGATGATCCGGTGCGCTCAGGACAGGTCCCGCACAGCCTCGATGAGGCGGTGCATGTCGGGCGCGAAGATCTGCCCGATGCAGCCGATGCGGAAGCTCGGCGCCTCGGCGAGCTTGCCGGGATAGATCACGAAGCCCCGCGCCGCGAGGCCGTCGTAGAAGCGGGCGAAGTCGAACCCGGCGGGCGCCTCGAAGGTCACGATCACCGGCGACTGCAGCGCATCGGGCAGCAGCGTGCGGTAGCCGAGCCCGCGCAGGCCATCGACCAGGATCCGGCGGTTCTCCGCGTAGCGCGCGTGGCGTGCGGCAACACCGCCTTCCGCCTCGAGCGCGTCCAGCGCCGCGTCGAGTCCGGCCACCACCTGCACCGGCGGCGTGAAGCGCCACTGGCCGCCCCGCTCGAAACCCTGCCACTGCGCGTGGAGGTCGAGGCTCAGCGTCGAGGCAGTGCCCGCCGCCGCCGCGAGATGCGCCCGCTCGGTCAGCACGAAGCCGAGTCCCGGCACGCCCTCCAGCCCCTTGTTGGACGAGGCGATCAGGGAAGCCATCGGTGTGCGCGGCACCTCGATCGGGATCGCGCCGAACGAGCTCATCGCATCGACATGCAGGCGACGCCCGGACGCTTCCACCACGGCGCCGACCGCCTCGAGCGGGTTGAGCATGCCGCTCGACGTCTCGCAATGCACCAGGGCCACGTCGGTGATGTCGGGGTCGCTCGCGAGCCAGTCGGCCACCGCCGGGGGCGCGATCGGCGCCGTCTCGGCGATGCGGCGCAGCACGATGCGGCGGCCCGCCCGCTCGGCGATCGCGGCGATCCGCTCGGCATAGGCGCCGTTGCTCGGGACCAGCAGCTTGCCGTCGCGCGGCACCAGCGTCGTGATCGCGGCCTCGACCGCGAAAGTGCCGCTCCCCTGGACCGGGACCGTCACATGGGTGTCCCCGCAAGCGACCAGGGCGGCCAGCCGGTGGCGGAGCCGCGCGGTGAGCGCCAGGAAATCGGCGTGGCGCGACCCCCAGTCGCGTCCGAGGGCCGCCCGCACGGAGGCCGACGTCGTGAGCGGGCCCGGGGTCAGCAGCTTGATGTCGCGGTGGTCCAACAGGGCTCGCCCTTTTGCGCATGGCAGGCGCCTCGCGGCGGCGCCCTGCGGTAGACTGCGCCGAGTCCATGCGTCAATCAGCCATCCGATGGGGCCTGCTCGTGGCCACCCTGGCCGGTGCGGGCCTTGCGGCCACCCTCGTCGCCGCGGGCGGCTGGCGCGCGATCCTCGCCTCGCTCGCCGGCGCCGGGTGGGCGATCGTCCCGTTCGTGCTGTTCCACCTCGTGCAGCTCGCCGCCTCGGCGCTGGCTTGGCGGGCGCTGGCCAGCGGTGCGTCGATGCGCCTGTCGTTGGGGACCGTGCTCGTCCTGCGCTGGGTCCGCGAGGCGGTGAACAACCTCCTGCCGGGAGCCCAGATCGGCGGCGAGGTCGTGGCGGTGCGGCTGCTGCGCCGCCGCGGCGAGGCCCTGGTCGCCTCGGTCGCCGCGGTCACGGCCGACCTCACGATGGAGATGCTGACCCAGATCGGCTTCACCCTGTTCTGCCTCGCCCTCCTCCTCGCCGCCGTCGGCCATGCCGGGCCCAAGGCGGCGGCGATCCACGCCATCCTGGCCGGTGCCGTGCTCGCACTGGCCGGCGGCGCGGGCTTCCTCGCGCTGCAGCTCGGCGGCGGACTGCGACGCCTCGAGGACATGCTGGTCCGGCTTTCTGCCCGGTTCGGCTGGAAAGGTGTCGCCGGGCTCGTCGGCCTGCATGCGGCGCTGGCGGGTCTGTGGCGTCGCCGGCGTGTGGTCGCCGTCGCCGCTTCGTGGCATGGGCTGTCCTGGCTGCTGGGCGGCGTCGAGGTGTGGATCGCCTTGCGCGCCCTCGGCCACGCACTGCCGCTGCCCGCCTGCACTGCGATCGAGGGGGTCGGGCAGGCGCTGAAGGCGGCCGGCTTCGCGGTGCCGGGCGCGCTCGGGGTACAGGAAGGAGGCTACGTGCTGGTCTGCGGCTTCTACGGACTTCCCGCCCAGGCAGGGGTGGCGCTCTCGCTGCTCAAGCGCGGGCGCGAGATCGTGCTCGGCGTGCCGGGGCTGCTCGCCTGGCGCGTGCTCGAAAGGACGTCGCCGGCCCTCGCCGAGGCGGGCGGCACGCGATGACCGCGGTCGCCGCGAAGGTGTCGCAACCGGTGCTCGGCTCGTCTTGGACGCACCGGCTGGCGCGGGTCGCGGTGCGGCCGCTGCTCGGCACGGGTGTCACTCCCAACCATCTCACCACCATCCGCCTGCTCACCGGGGTCGCCGCCTGCGCCGCCTTCGCGGTGGGCGGCCATGTCGGGAACAGCTGGGGCGGCGTGCTCTGGCTGGTTTCGGCCTTCGTCGACCGCGCCGACGGCGAACTCGCACGCATCGGCAACATGCAGAGCGAGCGCGGCCATCTCTACGACTACTATGTCGACAACGCGGTCACCGCCGGGTTCTTCGTCGCGATCGGGATCGGCGCCCGGCATTCCTTCCTCGGCCCCTCCGCGATCGCGCTCGGCCTGCTCGGCGGCGGTGCGCTCCTCCTCTGCAACTGGCTCTCCGAGCTGCTCGAGCGGCGCCGCGGCACCGGTTTTCGCGCCTATTCGGGGGCGTTCGGTTTCGATCCGGACGACGCGCTCTATTTGATGGCGCCGTTCGCCTGGCTCGGCCTGCTGCCTGCGATCCTGGCCCTCGCCTCCGTCGCACTGACGGCCATGGCGATCCTGACGGCGATCCGTCTGCGGCGCAGCGAAGCCGCCTGACGCCGCGATGCCAAGCCGCCTGCTCGCGCGCCTCGTCGCAAGCTGCGCGCGCCATGCGCTGATCGTCGTGCTGCTGGCCCTGCTGGCAGGCGCAGGCGGCGTCTGGCTCGCGTCGCACCGGCTCGGCGTCACCACCGACACCGACGGTCTGTTCTCGCGCAGCCTGCCCTGGAAGCAGCGCCAGGAGGTGCTGAAGGCGGCCTTCCCGCAGAACGAGGACCTGATCGTCGCCGTGGTCGATGCGCGGCTTCCGGAGGAGGCGGAGGCGACCGCGGATGCGCTGACCGTCGCACTGGCGCGCGACCACACGCATTTCTCCTCCGTCCGCGAGCCGGCATCCGGCGCCTACATGCGCCGTGCCGCGTTTATGTTCCTCGACCTGCCCGCGCTGCGGGGCTTGCTCGACACCATCGTCGATGCGGAGCCGTTCATCGGCGCGCTGGCGGCCCGGCCCGACCTGCGCGGGATCGCCTCGTCGCTCGACCTGCTGGCGAACGGCGTCGTGCATCACGCGGTGGATCTCGGCCCCTACCGCCATTCGATCGACGTGTTCTCGCGCGCCTTTGCGCAGGCCGCCGCCGGTCATCCGGCACCGCTCTCATGGCAGCGCCTGCTCGCGGGTCCGCTGGTCGATCTCGCGAGCCCGTTCCACTTCGTG
Source organism: uncultured Acetobacteraceae bacterium (assembly GCA_964249235.1). GTDB lineage: Bacteria > Pseudomonadota > Alphaproteobacteria > Acetobacterales > Acetobacteraceae > CAXTPV01. Next base: position 7,334 of record CAXUBM010000065.1, read on the forward strand.
CTGTGCAAGCCGGTGCTCGACTACGGTGCCCTCGAGCCGGGGGCCAACGCGGCAGAGGCGGTCCGCGCGGCAGCGGGCGCGCTGCCCTTCGTGCGTGACGGATCCGCCCGGGTGCGGATCACCGGCCCGGTGGTGCTCGACGACGAGGAGTTCGCCTCGGTCGCGCGGGGAGCGGTCGCGGGCCTGGTCGGCAGCACCATCCTCGTCGTGCTCTGGCTGTTCCTCGCGGTGCGCTCGCCGCGGGTGATCGTGCCGATCGTGCTGGTGTTGGCGCTCGGCCTGCTGCTGACCACCGGGTTCGCGGCGCTGGCGGTGGGCACGCTCAACCTTGTCTCGGTCGCCTTCGCGATCCTGTTCGTGGGCATCGCGGTCGATTTCGCGATCCAGTTCAGCGTCCGATTCCGGGACGTGGCCCTCACCATGCCGGACATCGAGGCGGCGCTGGCCACCACCGGAAGGCAGGCCGGGGTGCAGATCCTGGTGGCCGCGGCGGCGACGGCAGCCGGTTTCCTCGCCTTCACGCCGACCAGGTTCAACGGCGTCGCCGAACTCGGACTGATCGCCGGCATCGGCATGCTGATCGCGTTCGCCTGCACGATCACCGTGCTGCCGGCCCTGCTCGTGATCTTCCACGCCCACGGCGCCGCGAGCGAGGTCGGATTCCGAGGCGCCGCCCCGCTCGACCACCTGCTGCGATCGCGGCGCCGGACCGTGCTCGCGATCTTCGCCGTGCTCGCGGCAGCGTCCGTCGCCGCACTGCCCTCTCTCGCCTTCGACTCCGACCCGCTGCACACCAAGAACCCGAACACCGAGGCGATGCACACGCTAGCCGCCCTGGCGAACGACCCGCACACCAATCCCTACACGACGGAGATGCTGGTCCCGTCGCTCGGGCAGGCCGATGCGCTGGCCAAGCGGCTCGAGCGGCTGCCCTCCGTCGCGGACGCGGTGACGCTCTCGTCCTTCATCCCGGCCGAGCAGGACGCCAAGCTCGCCGCGTTCCAACGGCAATACATCGGTCGTCTTCC
>CAXUBM010000066.1:0-7873 GCA_964249235.1 uncultured Acetobacteraceae bacterium
GGTTCATGACGAGCTCGCCTTCGACGGCAACGCCCGTCAGAACCTCGCCACGTTCTGTCAGACCTGGCTGGAGGACGAGGTCCACCGCCTGCTGGACCAGTCCATCGACCGGAACATGGTCGACCGCGACGAGTATCCTGCCACCGCCGAACTCGAGCGCCGCTGCGTCCACATGCTTGCCCGACTCTGGCACGCGCCCGACACCGGCGAGCCCACCGGCTGCTCGACCGTCGGTTCCAGCGAGGCGGCGATGCTGGGCGGCCTGGCGATGAAACGGCGCTGGCAGGCCAGGCGCCGCGCCGCCGGCCAGTCCACCGAGCGTCCCAACCTCGTCACCGGCCCGGTGCAGATCTGCTGGCACAAGTTCGCCCGCTATTTCGAGGTCGAGCTGCGCGAGACGCCGATGCGCGAGGGCCGTCTCGGCCTCGTTCCCGACGCGATGGCCGCCCTCGTCGACGAGAACACGATCGGCGTCGTTCCCACCCTCGGCGTGACCTTCACCGGCCGCTACGACCCGGTCGCCGCCATCGCCGCCAGGCTCGACCAGGTCCAGGCCGAGCGCGGTCTCGACATCCCGATCCACGTCGACGCGGCCTCGGGCGGCTTTCTCGCCCCCTTCGCCGCCCCCGACCTCGCCTGGGACTTCCGCCTGCCGCGCGTCTGCTCGATCAACGCGTCCGGCCACAAGTTCGGCCTCGCGCCGCTGGGCGTCGGCTGGGTGCTGTGGCGCCAGCGCGCCGCACTGCCCGAAGCGCTCGTCTTCCACGTCAACTATCTCGGCGGCGACATGCCCGACATCGCGCTGAACTTCTCGCGCCCCGGCGGCCAGGTCATCGCGCAATACTACCTGCTCGTCCGCCTCGGACGGTCCGGCTACCGCCAGATCCAGTCCCAGTGCTACGACGTCGCCCGCCACCTCGCCGGGTCCCTGGCCACGCTCGGGCCGTTCACCATCCTCTTCGACGGCCATCCCGATCACGGCATCCCCGCCATCTGCTGGACCCTCGCGCCGGGCGCCCCCCGATCGTTCTCGTTGTTCGACCTCTCCGACCGGCTGCGCGTCCGCGGCTGGCAGGTCGCCGCCTACACGCTGCCGCCGGACCTGACCGGGCTGCCGGTCATGCGCGCGCTCGTCCGCCACGGCTTCTCGCGCGACATGGCCGACCGCCTGCTCGACGATGTCCGCGACGCGCTGGCCTGGTTCGGCAAGCACCCGATGTCGCACCCCTCCGGCTCCGACGAAGGCTCGTCCGACCCGCACGGCGGCGTGCACCCGTGATGATGCGCGCGCTCCTTGCCGGCGTCGGCGCCCTCGTGCTGATCTGCGGCCTCCTCTTCCTCGCCCAGGGCACCGGCTTGTTCCCCTCCCCGCGCGCCAGCATCACCGTCGCTGCGGATGCCTCGCTCTGGCGCGGCGCCGGCCTCGCCCTGCTCGGCGCCGCCATGATCCTGTTCTCGCGCTCGCTCCGGGCACGCTGACCGAGCCCGCAGCGCCGAAATGCTTGAAGCGGGCGGAGCGAGCGAAGATGATCCGAACGGTAGGATGGGGACCGTCCGGATGCCGGATGACACGCCGCTCGACCTCGCCGCCTTCGATCTCGGCGATCCGGTCGCCTCGCCGCCGCCGACGCCGTCCGAGCACCTGCCCGCCATCGCCGACGATCGCCTCAGTCCGTCGCCGCCCGCGCCCCGCCTGGTCGACATCGCCAACCTGCCGCCCGGCGAGCTGCAGGCTGCCGAACGTGCCGCCGCCGCCATCGACTTCCGCCAGACCACGACGCTGCTCGCCCATGGCGAGCACGCGATGACCGAGCTCGCCGCCGCCTCCCGCCAGCTCCTGACGGGCGTGCGCCTCGGCGATGCCGGCGAGGTCGGCCGCGTCGCCGCCGCCATCCTCGACGGCGTGAAGATCCTCCGCATCGAGGACCTCCAGGCCGAGGCCAAGGGCGAACCCGGCCCCCGCCGCGGCCTCGTCGGCCGGCTCCTCGGCGCCGCCGCCGACGCCCACTCCGCCTTCAAGGGCTTCGGCGAGGGCCGCAAGCGCTTCCTCGATCTCATGGACGCCGAGACCGCCAAGGCACGCCGCATCAAGGCAGACCTGGCGGTCGCCATCGAGCTGCTCGACCAGGAAGCGGCCGCCATCCGCGCCAGCCTTCACGCGCTCAAGGTCGACATCGCCGCCGGCCAGTTGGCGCTCGACCGCGGCGAGGCCGAACTCGAAACCCTGCGCCAGCACGCGGTGCGCACCGGCGATCCGGCCGACGCCGCCGAGATCCTCGACCGGCGCGGCGCGCTCGCCAACTTCCGCGGCAAGGTCGCCGAGATGCGCGAGACCCTGGTCGGCTCTGCCCTGCTGCTCCCGATCGTCGGCCAGAACCGCAAGGCCGCCGAGACCCGCATGATGCAGATCTCCAACGGCATGCTCGTCGTCATTCCCCGCCTGATGGCCGTCGCGTCGCAAGCCGCCGTCCAGGTCGATATCGGCCGCGCCGCCGCCGAGCGCGAACGCCTCGACGAGGCCGCCCGGGAGGTCACGCGCCTCGCCTCGCGGGGCGCCCACGACGCCGCGACGCAGGCCGCCCGCTCCCTCGCCGGTGACGGGCGCAACGTCGAAGTCCTCGCCGAAGCCGCCGACCAGGCCATCCGCACCATGCACGAGGTGATCGACATCGAGCGCCAGGTCGCCGAGGCCGACCGCGATCGCGAAGCCAAGCTCGCCGGCATCCGCGACCGTCTCGCCGCCGGAATGCGCGGAGTCGCCGTGCACGCCAGCCAGGCGTGATGGACGACGATTTCGACCTCCAGGCGGCCTGGCTCCGCCGCTTCTCGACCGACGCCGAAGGCCAGCTCGCCGCCTTCGCGCGCCGGCTGCGCGAGGCGATGCCCGATCACGTCACGCTCCACGAGAAGCGCGGCCTGTTCTCGGCCAGCCGGATCACCGGCTTGAGCGTGCATTTCGGCGACAACGACTACCGGCTGGCGATCGAGAACCGCCGCCTGCAGGCCAGCATCGCCTTGACCGTGCGCGGGGTGACGTTGAACACGCGCCAGATGCCCCCGGCCGAATGGTTCGCGCGGCTGCAGGCCGAGACCAGGCAGGAGAGCGCCCGCGCCCAGGCGCTCGCCCGCTCGCTCGACGCGTTCATGGCCGGCTGAGGGGCGTACCGCGATGGACGAGCGCGAGATCATCGACAGTCTTCGTGCCCGGTCCGTCCCCGGCGCCATCCGCGACCGCCTCCAGGCGACGCGCGGCGGCTTCCTGCCCTGGACGGCCACGCTCCGCCCGGCCGAGCTCGCGATCGCCCGCTCGCATGGCCTGCGGCCGATCGCGGCGATCGCCGCCACCTGCTGGATGCACTACGCCTGGTCCTGGACCGAGGGCCACGCCCAGGGCTGGGAGACCGCGCTGCAACGCCTGCGCACCGAAGCGGCGGCCGCCGGCGCCAACGCGGTGCTCGACGTCAGGATGCGCACCGTCTCCCTGCCGGTCCAGGACAGCATGGACTTCAGCCTCGTCGGCACCGCCGTCCACGTCGAGGGGCTCGGGCCGAGCCCGGACCCGATCGTTGCCACCGTGCCGGCGCTCGAGTTCGTGCAGCTGGTCGAGGCCGACATCGTCCCCACCGGCATCGCGGTCGGCGCCCGCTACGACTGGCTGAACGACTGGAGCAACTCCGCCCGCCAGCAATTCGCCGGCAACGTCGAGTCCAGAACTCTGAGCACGTTCTGGGAGAGCGTCCGCCGCCAGGCCCAGGCCGACCTGCGCCGCAGCGCCCGCCCGATGGGCAATGGAGTGCTCGCGCACGTCAACTTCTCGCAGATGTTCGAGGTGGAAGGCGGCGAGAACCAGCCCCGCCGCTATCTCGGCCGGCAGATCATCATCGGCACCGTCGTCGACACGCCGCCGCGGGCGACGCCGACGCGCGACGTCCACATCGCCGTGACCCTGAACAAGAGCCGGGGCGCGCTGCGCGGCGGCCGCCCACACCATCAATCCTATGACCTCGACGACTCCGAAGGAGGCATCTGATGCCCGCCGATCTCCCCGTCCACGCCCGCGAGCGCCTGAGCGGCCTGCGCCGCGACGCCCATTCCTCCGGCGTCTTCACCTCCGACTTCTCGGTCAACGAGTTCCTGCTGGTCCGCAAGGCGGGCTTCGAGCCGATCGGCCTCTGCCTGGGCACCTGCGTCTACCATGTCGGCCTGCAGCTCGGCGCCTGGACCCGCAACCAGGAGCTCGATGTCCTCTCCAAGGCGATGTACCACGCCCGCGAGCTCGCCATGTCGCGCATGCGCGCCGAGGCCCAGGCGATGGGCGCCGACGGCATCGTCGGCGTGCAGCTCACCATCAAGCGGCTCGAATGGGACCACAACCTGCTCGAGTTCATCGCCATCGGCACCGGCGTCGTCCACGGCGAAGGCCATCGCGGCTTTCGCGCCCATGACGGCGGCCCGTTCACCTCGGATCTGTCCGGCCAGGATTTCTGGAGCCTGCTTCACGCCGGCTACCGGCCGGTCGAGATGGTGATGGGGTCCTGCGTCTATCACGTCGCCCACCGCGGCGTGCTGTCGGGACTGTCGACGCTGGGCCGCAACGTCGAGCTCGAGAACTTCACCGCCGCCATGTACGAGGCGCGCGAGATCGCCGTCGAGCGCATGCAGACCGAAGCCGCCAACGCCCATGCCGAAGGCGTCGTCGGTGTCGACATCCACGAGGGCAGCCATGTCTGGGCTTCGCACGTGATCGAATTCTTCGCCATCGGCACCGCCGTGCTGCCGCTCGAGGCGGAGATCGCCCCGGAGCGCATCGCCGAGCCGATCATGGTGCTGTCCGTCAACGATTAGCGAGCGGGGCGCTGCCCGGACCCCGCCGGAAGGTCGCGCCGCCCGGACCTGGCTCGACGCGAACAGCGGGGGGCAAGGGCGAAGCCCTCGCCTTCCTCAGTCCGCCGCGAGCGCCTCCGGCATCGTCAGCTCCTGCAGGAACCGCTCCGCCTCCAGCGCCGCCATGCACCCCGTCCCCGCCGCGGTCACCGCCTGCCGAAACACCTTGTCCTGCACGTCCCCGGCCGCGAACACCCCCGGCACCGACGTCCGCGTGCTCCCCGGCGTGGTGATCACGTAGCCTTCCTCGTCCAGCGCCAGACCGCCGCGGAAGATCGTGGTGTTCGGCACATGCCCGATCGCCACGAAGACGCCATCGACCGCCAGCGTGCGCGTCTCGCCCGTGCGCACGTCGCCCAGGCGAACGCCGACCACCACCGGCGGCGTACCCGCGCCGAGGATTTCCTCCACGGTCGCGTTCCACACCACGTCGATCTTGGGATGCGCGAACAGCCGGTCCTGCAGGATCTTCTCGGCCCGCAGCCGGTCGCGCCGATGGATCAGCGTCACCCGCTCGGCGTGATGGGTCAGGTAGAGCGCCTCCTCCACCGCGGTGTTGCCGCCGCCCACCACCGCGACCGTGCGGCCGCGATAGAAGAAGCCGTCGCAGGTCGCGCAGGCCGACACGCCGCCGCCCTGCAGCGCCCGCTCCGACGGCAAGCCCAGCCAGCGCGCCTGCGCCCCTGTGGCCACCACCACCGCGCGCGCCACGTAGACGTCGCCGCTGTCGCCCGTCACCCGGAACGGTCCGCCCGGTTTGAGGTCCGCCTCGATGGCGATGTCATGCATGATCCGCGTGCCGACATGCTCCGCCTGCGCCGCCATCTGTTCCATCAGCCACGGGCCCTGCACCGTTTCGGCGAAGCCCGGATAGTTCTCGACGTCGGTGGTGATGGTGAGCTGTCCGCCGGGCTGCAGCCCGCACAGCAGGATGGGCGAAAGGTTCGCGCGCGCCGCGTAGATCGCGGCGGTGTAGCCGGCGGGCCCGGCGCCGATGACCAGGAGGTCGGTGCGATGGGTGTTCATGGGCCAGCATATCGTCACCGGCGGGTCGCGCGGCAAGCGCGGCGGCTCGCCCCCGCCTCGCCCATCGCCGCCTTCCACCGCCCGCCTTGCCGATCGGCCGCCTTGCCGATCGACCGCCGCGCCGTATCATCGGCGCGCGCGTGTCTGGCCAGGGGAGTCGGGGTGCCGAAGGGAGAGCCGCCGGAGCCGAGCCTCGCCGACCTCCACGTCGAGCTGGACGCGACCGACCGCCGCATCCTGCGCGAGCTGCAGGCCGACGGGCGCATGACCAACGTCGAGCTCGCCCGGCGGGTCGGCATTTCCGCCCCGCCCTGCCTGCGGCGGGTGCGCAGACTCGAGGAGACCGGTGTGATCCGCGCCTACAGGGCCCTGCTCGACCCGGCGCTCGCCGGCTGGCCGATCACCTTCTTCGCCCTGGTCGGCCTCGACAGCCAGTCGGCCCGGGTGCTGGCCGAGTTCGAGGCGGCGGTCGCCGGCTGGCCCGAGCTGCGCGAGTGCCACATGATCCGCGGCGGCGGCGACTTCCTGCTGCGCCTGGCCGCCCGCGACACGCCGCACGAGAACCGGCTCACCCAGACCCTGACCGGCCTGCCGGCGGTGGCGCGCGTGCAGACGCTGCAGACCATCCGCACCGCGCGCGACGACGCCGCCCTGCCGATTTGACGCGCCCGACGATGCCCGACCAGCCCATCGCCGCGACGCTCGCGGCCGAGCCCAGACCGGGACCCGAGCTGACGGTCGTGGTTCCCTGCTACAACGAGCGCGCCAACCTGGCACCGCTCGCCGCCTCGCTCGAGCACACGTTGCGGGGCGTCGACTGGGAGCTGATCGTCGTCGACGACAACAGTCCCGACGGCACCGCCGCCGAGGCCCGCCGCCTGGGCACGCTCGACCGCCGCGTCCGCTGCATCCGCCGCGTCGGCCGCCGCGGCCTGTCCTCGGCGGTGGTCGAGGGGGCGCTCGCCGCCGCCGGCCGCTTCGTCGCCGTGATGGACGGCGACCTGCAGCACGCCGAGGCGATCCTGCCCGAACTGCTGGCGCTGGTCAGCGGCGGCACCTGCGCGATCGCGGTCGGCAGCCGCCACGTCGAGGGCGGCGAGGAGGCGGGCCTGTCGTCGGGCTGGCGGCGGGCGCTGTCGCGAGCCGGCATCCGTCTGGCGCGCGCCGTGCTGCCGGTGCCGCTCGCCGACCCGATGAGCGGTTACTTCGTGATCGCGCGGTCCACCTTCGAACGCCTCGCCCCGCGTTTGTCGGCGAGCGGCTTCAAGATCCTGCTCGACCTCGCGCTGTCGGCCCCCGAGCCGCTCGCCGTTGCCGAGGTCCCGTTCCGCTTCCGTCCGCGCGCCGCCGGCGCGAGCAAGCTCGACATCCTGGTCCTCGTCCAGTTCGCGGCCTTTCTGCTCGACCGCGCCATCGGCGGCGTGCTGCCGCCCCGCTTCCTCGCCTTCACCCTCGTCGGCCTGGTCGGCATCGGCGTGAACGAGGCCGGGCTGGCGGTGGCGCGGGCCGCCGGCCTGCCCTTCGGCCACGCGCAGACCGCGGCGACGATCCTCGCCATCGCCGCCAATTTCTGGCTCAACAACTCGATCACCTACCGCACTCACCGGCTGCGCGGCGCGCGGCTGGGCCGCGGCTTCGTCGTCTTCATGCTGGTCTGCGGGCTGGGCGGGGCGGCCGGCATCGGCATCGCCCACATGCTCTACCGGGCCCATTCCGGCTGGAGCCTGTCCGGGGCGGCCGGCGCGCTGGTCGCCGTGGTCTGGAACTACGCCGTCTCCTCGACCCTGGTCTGGCGTGTCAGGTGAGGCTGGCACTCTTTCTGCTCGGCCTCACCGCTCTCCGCCTGACCGTTGCCGCTCTCCTCCCGCTGTCTCCCGACGAGGCGTATTACTGGACCTGGTCGCGCGCCATCGCCCCCTCCTATCTCGACCATCCCGGCATGGTTGCCCTCTGGATCCGGGCC
>CAXUBM010000066.1:7883-8278 GCA_964249235.1 uncultured Acetobacteraceae bacterium
GCCGGCCACCGCCCGCTCGGCGGGCGGCTGCGCGCACCTCCATCCGCCCTGGCCGGCTCGCTGCTGCTCGCCGGCGCCGGCCGCGACCTGCTGGGGCTCGACCGGCGCGGGCAGTGCGCTGCGGTGCTGCTGCTCAACGCCACCTTGATGGTGGGCGCGGGCGCCGTCGTGATGACGCCCGACACGCCGCTGCTGCTGTTCTGGACCGCGACGCTCTTCTGCCTCGGTCGGTTCCTCGGCGCCGGCCGCGGCACCTGGCTGGTGGCCGCCGGCGGCGCCCTGGCGCTGGCTTTCGATTCCACATACACCGCCCTGCTGCTGCTGCCCCCGTTCGCGATCACCCTGTGGCGCGCCGGCGGCCTGCGCACGCTCGCCGCCTCGCCCGCGGCCTGGGC
>CAXUBM010000067.1:0-8159 GCA_964249235.1 uncultured Acetobacteraceae bacterium
GAGGGGGCGCCGGCGGCACGGTCACCGGTGGCAGGCCGAGGTGGCGCGCCATCGACGCTGATCTCGGGTTGCCACGGCGTGGACGGGTCGGCCGGCGCCAGGTCGCGCGTGTCGTTGCAGCCGGCGAGCCAGAAGAGCAGCAGACACGAGGTGAGACGGCGCATCGGGAGATCAGCCGGCGACAAGGGTGACGCTCCGCCCGGCTTCGATCGCTGGCCGCGTTCGTGCCGGCGGCAGCGCGTCGTCGAGGAACGCGCCGATCTGGCGCAGCAGCAGCGCGTAAAGGGCGGCTCGGCCGCGAACGCGTCGGGCGATCGTCGGCGGCACGGTCGCCGGGAGATCGGCGATCAAAGGTGCGCGGGGCAGCGTGTCGCGCAGCTGCGCCTGGTGCTGACCGGTGCGTATCCAGACGCCAGCCTGCCCCAGCCAGTCCTGCATGGCCCGGTGAAACGCCCGAACCTCGTCGCGCGTGTGCTGGGGGATTGCGTCGCGTCGAAACGGTTCGAGGCCGTCGGTGGCGATCGCGGATACGGGCACGATCAGGCGCGACAGGTCTGCAAGCGCGCTGCGGCCGATGCGGCCGGCCTCGCCGGACGCGGCATAATGCGGTTCGAAGCGGTCGTCCGGCACCACGGTGCCCACCTGCGTGACGGCCGCCATGAATGCGTCGCGAAGATGCTGTTCGGCCTTGCGCCGTATGTCTGGCTCGGTTGTGTCGGCTTCCAGCCCCATCAGCTTGCCCAGGGTCTCGAAAGCGAATGCCATATCGCGGCGCACAGCGTCGCCGATCCGTGTCGGCCAGACGAAAAGGAAGACCAGGGTGATGACGAGATTGCCGAGCAGGATGCCGATCACGCGGTCCCGCGCGGCCTGCATGTCGAGGGTCGGCCCGTAGCCCTGCAGCGTAGTCAACCCGAAGGCGAGCAGGATCTGCCAGCCGGCATAGGCGATGCGCGGAGAACCGAGCGCGATCCAGATGCTGACGAAGGCGAGGGCGCCGAACAGGGCTTCGAGCTGGACGAGGCCGGTCATCAGAGGCATCAGCCAGAGGATGCTGACGATGCCGAGTGCTGCGCCGAGGAGGCAGCCGGCGATGCGGAGCGTCATCTTGCGCACGGTCTCGCCGATTGTGCCGAGGGCTACGAACAGGCAGGTGATGATGCAGGAGCTGAGGTCCTGCCATTCGAGGCCGCTCTCGATAAGGTAGGCCGTCATCACCGTGAGCGTGACTTTGAGCGCGTGCTGGATGTTGGGGGCGGCGAAGGCACCGGGTTGCCAGAACGCTTTGCGCGGCGTTGTCTTGACAGGCATCTGCAGGGCGCGCTGGCGCTGAGCTTCGGCCGCGCGCAATTGGTCGAGGACGACGCGGATCTCCACTGCGAGCGAAGGAAGCGCGCCAGCAAGCACGTCCTCGACGGCGTCGGGCGGCGGGGCTGGAAGGAGAGCGTCGGCCCGTTCGGGACTTAGGTGCATGGCGAAGGCTGTCGCGAAACCACCGACGGGCCGCAGAAACGCCGCCTCCTCGCTCTCGCCCGCGCGCGCCATGTCCCAGGCGACCAGTAGAAGCACTAGCCTATTCAGGGCGCCGGCGATTCGTACATGCGCATCGTGCAGGGGAGCGGTGCCGTGAGCCCGCTCGGCCGCGTGCATCAATTCGAGCAAGGGCGCGAGCCCTTCGCGGGCTAGTCCGTGAAGGCGATCTGACGCGCCCGGCATGCCATCGCAGAAAGCCGCCACCGCATCGGTGCGACTGCGGAAACGCCCCAGCATCAATCGCAAAGGGCTGGGGCCCGCGATGCGGTTCGCAAGGGCGAGCAGCATCGCCGGGACGGCTGCGACGACGCCCAACCAAAGCAGCGCGTGCAGCAGCGCTTCCTCGGGAGGGAAGTAGGCGATTGTCGGGCGGCCGAACGCCTCGGTGTTGGTGACATCGCCGGGCGATGCGGCCAGGCCCGCGAGGTTGTCGGCTTCCGTGCTGCCGAAGATCGCGAAGAAGCCCGCGAGGAAAGCGATCGGACCGAGCGTCGTGCCGCGCACCAGCAGCATGGTCATGAAAACCATAAGCGCCATGAGCGGGATGCGCAGGGCGGGTTGCGAGAGCGAGCACGCCAGTACCGCCACGCAGAGGAGGGCACCGAGCGAGACCGTGGCAGTGACCAGAACGGAGCTGCTGATCGTCGAAATCGCGTCGCCACGGGCGATCAGCAGCAGCAGGAACGTGGCGATCGCGGGCTGCGGCAGCCGGAAGGTCTCCCAGACGGCCAGCACGGCCAGCATCGGAACGAGCACGAGCAGGGTGGAATGCAACCTGTGCCAGGACGGCGCCAACGCTTCCAGGATGGTGGCGAGCAACGACGCAGACTCGCCCTCGTCGACGAGCGGCGGGCGTGTCGCAGCGCCGCTCATCGGTCGATCATGATGGAGGCGGTAGCACCGATCCGCATCAGGTCCGGCGGCGGATGGTCGAGCAGGACACGTACGGGAAAGCGCTGCGCGATGCGCACCCACTCGAGCGAGCGGGGCACGTCCGGCAGGCCGTTCGACACGGCGCCCTCGTCCGGCACGACGCCACCATTGAGGCTGTCGACATGGCCGGACACCGCCTGCGCGCCGAAGCCCAGCACCCAGACTGTGGCGCGCTGACCAGGACGAAGACCAGCGAGGTTGGTTTCGCGGAAATTGCCAACGGCAAACCAATGGTCGGTGTCGATGATGGTGAAGACCGGCTGCCCGGTCGTGGCATATTCGCCGGCGGCGATGCCGAGTGCCGTGATCTGGCCGTCGCACGGCGCGCGCACCACGGTCAGGCGCAGATTGCGCTCGGCGGAGGCAAGATCGGCCTCCGCCTCCTTGATCTCCGCCAGCAGCGGCGCCGTGTCGGTCACCGCCTGTTGCGCGGCCTCCGCTTCAGAGCGGGACGAGGCGAGGCCAGCTACAGCGGTCTGCACGTTGGTGCGCGCCTGGTCTACCTGCTCGTGCGTGACGAAACCTTGGCCGCCAAGCGGCGCAAGACGGCCAAGCGTCGAGCGGGCGAGCGCCAGCGTGGCGGCGTTTGACTGCACGACCGTGCGCGCCGCCGCGGCGCGGTCGTTCTCCGAGGCGACCTGCCGCGTCTGGATCTCAAGCTGGGCCTGGAGCGAGACGAGCTTGGCGGACGCGGCGTCGCGTGCATATCGAAACGGTTCCGGATCAATGGCGAACAACTCGTCGCCCGTCCGGACAGTCCGATTGTTGGCGACGTCGAGCCTGATGATACGCCCGCTGACATCGGGCGCGAGGTGCACGATGTCGGCCGTCAAGTACCCGTCATCGGTGCGCGGACGCAGCTCGAGCCGATTGACCACCAGCACTACGGCGACCGCGGCCGCGAGGAGGGCGAGGAGGCTGACGAGGACACCAAATCCCTTGCGCATGACCGATCGCTTAATGTCCGAACCAGAGGAGCCAGACGGCCAGCGTCACCGCGAGTGCGACCGCGGCATGGGTGACCAGCGGGAGAAGCAGCAGCTCCTCAAGGCGGCAGAGAACCAGAATTTGACGGAGGCACACGGCGGCGAGAAGGCCGATCAGCGCGCACAGCATCCAAGCGGGGAAATACGAGCCGACGACGTTGACGGCGGGGGCTCCGGCACAACCGGCCAGCAACGTCGTCAGCAGCGTCGCCGTGAACAGCGGCATACGCCGGATTGCATACGGCACCTGCTTAAAGCGGACGACGCGCTCCGCATGCCAGACGGTCATGCGTTCGCCCAGTTGCCGACGGGACGGTTTCCCTGATCTGTGGGGAAAGTGGCGTGCGATTCCATCGCTTCAGACATTCAGTAACGCTGATCGCCTCGACGACGGAACCTCCATGATCGCCCAGCAACGGGCGCACGCAAACCGTTTCCGCCGCGCGCTGATTGCGTGGCAAAGCGGCTGCCCTCATAGCAGCTTACGTCAGCGATCCGGCTTGCTGCCGGAAGCGGTCCGAAGGCGCATATGATCGCGGCGGAATCGTTGTCAAAAGGACGACAAGATTTCGGAATTGGCAGACGCTTCTTCAGCTCGCCTGCCGCAACAAGAACGATCTGCGCGCGGTGCTGTGCCGTCGGCTCTGCCGCGAACGGGATCCACTTTGGGGGAGTTGGCTGAGACTGGAGATCGCTCAAAGAGAAACTCCAAACCACAATGCGCTTGGTCGTGTCTCAGATACCTCGCCCGAGCGAGCTGAGACGTCAAGGCAAGAGCAAACCTTCGAGCCCGCCAGACTTAGGCTCCAGCCTATATTTGCATGGGTCACTGTTTCACTGAACACGATGGCTACGTGCCTGGCCAGATGCGGGCGTGTCCTCCGGGCGCCTCAATCAGAAAAACGCAATCATGCATTAGGTATAATTTAAAGTGCATGTCTCTTTCCGGTTCGCAATCGGTCCGAGCGCGAGCACTAACCACACGCTGTATCTCGCTCGATCAGACTAAGGCGGTCGAGGTCGAGCACCGGATAACCATCGGCGCTGATCGATTGCGCCTGCGCATAGCGCATCCCGAGATGGAGGTCCGCCGGTTCATAGGCATGGAGATCGCGAACCGTCATGGCAAGCGTCGCATCCTCCGCGCGGATCATCAGGAAGAAGCGCAAGCCGGCCGAGGCCATGGCGGCTACATCCATCCCGGCCAGCGGGCTCGCTTGGTCGATCACGTGCATGAGCGTCCAAGACAGGGCGAACACCGGGATCGCGGTCCGCACGAGTGGGAGCTCGACCATGTTGTGGGCTGAAAAGCCGACGCTCGCCTGTTCTCGCAACAGGACGCTCAGCCGTGCTTCCGCGTCGTAAAGGACGCCAAGCCGCTCGCTCGCGACACGGATCATCAGCGTCGGTTGGCCATGATGGCGAGCAATCACGATTGCATCTGGAAAGCGGAAAGGAGGTTTCGGGCGAGAGACGCGAACGAAGATCAGGCCGGTGACGACAGCAACGAAACCGACACCGGTGACGATTTCGACGGCGGACACGACGTGGCCGTAGAAGTCGGCGGGGTACATTTCGCCGTAGCCGACTGTTGCCAACGTCTCGATCGAGAAGAAGAAGGCGTCGAAGAGTGAGCCTGGGCGCGCGTTAGCGATCGCGCCCGGTCGGGCGAGGTAAAGCACCGCGAAGAAGAGGTTCAGCAGAAGTTCGGTACCGACGAGTGCCGCAACGAAGTGTTGCCAGCTGGACGTCACCGACAGCCGGTAAGGATCACGGACGTCAAAGCGACGTGCGCCGTGCTTGCGAGCCTCAAAGTTGCCGAAACGGACGCGGAACTCGCCAGCCGGCAAAGTCGGGCGAGAGGAGCGACTCATTGGCGTGCCAGCGCGCCTGCAGCCACTTTGAAAGCATCAATGGAGGCGCGACAGCGTTCGGGATCGAAACCGTCATCGGCAAGGTCGTACGCGTTGCAGCCGTAGCCGCCGCGCGACTGGCGCGCGGGGTCGATTGCGACTCGTGCGGTCTGAGCTGACGTGATCTCGAGATCGGGGTGATGGCAGAGTGCGATTGTCGACGTCATGGTCGGGGAGCTCGGGTGCCGCCGGGATGACCGAAGTGGACCAGGCGCGTGCCTACTACGCAAGGATCGTTCGCCGGGAGGATACAGGAAGGCCGCGCCTTGTTGACCTCATGCATCTTCGCTCTCCTGCTGACTACCGGACTGTAAGACACGGTCAATCGTCTCCGTCGCGGTCTCCTTCTCAGCGAACCCAACCCGCAGATCATTTGGCATCGCCTCTACACTCGGCACGTCTGTCGCAAAGTTGTGGCAATGGCAAGAACAACTAGATATAATTGTGAGGTTAACAAGCCTTCGCAAAAGCAATGCTGGTGGTTGCCGCGCGGTGTACGATTCGCTTGTACATCACGTCCTGTGACCAGAAGCATAGGCTTCGTGTTATGGCTGCATCTTTCTCGACCGATACGCGGTCCGCACCTTGACGTGACGGGCATTCACAGTCGACGCTGAACCACCTCTTCGCGCTGCTCTCGATGGTGACCACCGAGCCGCCGAACTCGTTCGACGCCGAAAGCGATCGCTCGACGAGGCAGTCCTTTTTCGAGAGCCTGCGCCCGGTCAAGCCCGAGAACGTGGTGCGCGGCCAGTATACGGCGGGAACGGTGCGCGGCCGCGACGTGAAGGGCTTTCGGGGAAGCCCCGGTGTCTCGCCAGAGAGCATCACCGAGACCCATGTCGCGATGAAGCTTGAGGCGGACAATCGGCGCTGGGCCGGCGTGCCGTTCTATCTCAGGATCGGCAAGTGCATGGCAGGCCGTCGTACCGAGGTGGTTGTGCATTTCAAGCAGGCGCCCTACGCGATGTTGCGCGACACGCCCGTCGACAAGCTCGCGCCCAACAATCTCAGCATCAACAT
Source organism: uncultured Acetobacteraceae bacterium (assembly GCA_964249235.1). Classification (GTDB taxonomy): domain Bacteria; phylum Pseudomonadota; class Alphaproteobacteria; order Acetobacterales; family Acetobacteraceae; genus CAXTPV01. The sequence goes on from CAXUBM010000067.1 coordinate 6,389, forward strand.
CCAGCCGAAACAGGGCCTCACGCTCGGCATTTCGGCGAAGGTGCCCGGCCCGAAGATGGACCTGTCCGGCGTCTCGATGGCGTTCCGCTACGAGGACGCGTTCAAGCAAGAGCCGAACGTTGGCTACGAGACGCTGATCCATGACTGTCTGGTCGGCGGCGCGACGTTGTTCCAGCCAGCCGACAATATCGATGCCGCCTGGGCGGTGGTCGACCCGGCGCTGCAAGCCTGGGCGGAGACCAATCGGCGCCGCACTTATACGAGGCGGGAACGGACGGTCCGGAAGCCGCCAAGGCCCTTCTAAAACGCGATGTTCGACACTGGGGATCGGTCGACGAGGGCTAACATGACAAAGGGGTCCTAATCGTCTTGGAGGGGGTCCTAGTCGTCTTGAAGACCGCTTGACGAGGACGCTCGCCCTGAAGAAGACTCGGTGCGATCGTGGACTGCGACGCGATCGATGACGACGAAGAGGGAGCGAGTTACTTGGTCCTCAGCGACACTGCTCGGCTCCCAAGCCGATCCGCGCCTCAGCGCGGCGGTTAAGCTCATCACCGCCAAACTCGCGGGCCGGAGCGATAGCGCGACCGGCATCGAGCGGCTGGTTGATCCCGGTCTGATCCGGCTTCTGCTCACCATCGCTGAGACTGGTCGATTTGCCGCCGCCGCCGCCATGCTCGGCGTCACGCAGCCTTCGGTCAGCCAGCAGGTGAAACGGATCGAGGGCTATGTCGGCCGTCCGCTATTCCGCCGCACCCGACGTGGCGTCAATCTCACCGAAGACGGTGAAGCAGTGATCATCTACGCGCGAGCCATGATCGGCCTGACCGAGGATCTTAAGCAAAGATTGCAAACTCTTGCAGATGGCAGCGAAGTCGCGGCCGGCATGTCGGAGGATTTTTGTCGCATTGCACTCCCGTCCGTGCTGCGCCTCTTTATCATCGATCATCCAACGGTCCGTATACGTGTCTTGTCCGGTACTTACGATACTTTGACGGCGGCGATCGAGGATCGCACAGTCGATTTCGCAATCATGCGGCGCTATGACCGCTTTCCGGACGCCGAGCTCCTGTTTCGTGAAGAAATGGCCTGGTTCGGCGGTCGCGGCTTAACTATGCCGATTGCTGATCCCGTCCCGCTCGTCGTTCCCATCGCACCCAACCCATCGCGTAGCACCGTACTCGAGTGCCTCCGTGCGGCCGGACGCACGAGCGTGGTCCGCTTCGAAAGCGTGGGCGTCGCGGGCGTCGAGATGGCGATCGGCGCCAACCTCGGGGTCTGTGCCGGACCTCGCGGTTTTCGGGCCCATAATGCGGCGCCACTCGCCGAGGGGCACGGTTTACCCGCGCTGCCGCCGGTAGAGTTCGTCATCGTGCGCGCGGGTCCCGCGTTGAGCGATCTCGGGCACGCCTTTGCCGAGGTGCTGAAGCAGGCGGCGCAGCGGCGCTTTGGCCTTCAGGCGGAGGAGCCTCTCCAGGCTTGATCGGAGGCGCTGCTAACCATCAGGTCGGCCGCGGGGGGGTTGTCCAGCAGCAGCGCGACCAGCCCGCTCCATCCGGTCTGATGCCGAGCCTCCTAATCCGCGGCCGTTCTCGCCATGATGGCGAGCAGGCGCTTAGTCCGGTGGCCGCGCAGCAGCGAGAGCAGGATCGTGCTGCCGCGGCCGGGTTCGGTCCAGTGCGAGACCAGGCCCGCCAGCTCGGGCCGATTGTCGCGGAACCACCGGAGCTGCGCCGCGTGTCGCGGCAACGCGTCCAGGGTGTGTGCTCGA
>CAXUBM010000068.1:0-8138 GCA_964249235.1 uncultured Acetobacteraceae bacterium
GCCTCCCTGGCTCGCCCGCCTGCGCGCCGCCATCCTCGCCGCACCCCACCCGACAGAGCCGCTCGCGCTTGACTCCGACCCCCTCATTGACCACCTGCCGCTCTCGGGCTGCGAGGGTGATCTCACGCGGGCACGCGATCTCGTTCGCCGGCGGGCTGGTCTTCCCCACTTCGCCAATCCGGACGCGATGCCGGCGGAGGCGGAACAGGGCTGGTGGCATATCTTTGGCTTGATGCAGCACACCAGGCTCGACGAGGAGATCGACCTCGCGCGCGCGCACCTGGCACGCGATTTCACCGACCGCTGCGTCACCCGGATCACGGCACTGGTCAAGGCACGCGAGGATCTTCGCGCGCTCGATGCGCAAGCGCCCGGCTGACCACGACCGGCCGGCGGACACACCAGAATTGAAGACCGGAGGAGGCACGATGGCGACGAAGACGGCCGAACGGACCGAAGGCGCGGCAGCCGAGCCGAGCGACGACACCACGCTCCTCGACATCACGTCGGCCGGTGTCAAGCGCCTCATCGCGCGCGGCAAGGAGCGCGGCTACATCACCTTCGACGAGCTCAACGCCGTCCTGCCGCCCGACCAGATGTCCTCCGAGCAGATCGAGGACGTCATGGCGTCGCTGTCCGAGATGGGGATCCAGGTCGTCGAGGCCGAGGAGGCCGAGGACGGCGAGCCCAAGGTCGAGCGCCCCGAGGAAGCCGAGGGCGAGGAAAGCGCCACCGGCAACGTCGACGAGGAAAGCCTCGGCCGCACCGACGACCCGGTACGGATGTACCTGCGCGAAATGGGATCGGTCGAGCTGCTGTCCCGCGAGGGCGAGATCGCCATCGCCAAGCGCATCGAGGCCGGCCGCGACATGATGATCGGCGGCCTGTGCGAAAGCCCGCTCACCTTCCGCGCCATCATCTCCTGGCACGACCGCCTCAAGGCCGGCAACATCCTGCTGCGCGACATCATCGATCTCGAGGCGACCCAGGCCGGCGGCGCCCCCTCCGGCGACGACGTCGGCGAGGGCGCCCCCGACGGCGCCGCCGACAATTTCGAGGCCCCCACCCGCGAGGAGATCGAGGAGGCCGAGGAGGGCGAAGGCTCCGGCCTGTCCCTCTCCGCGCTGGAGGAGAAGCTCAAGCCCGAAGTCCTCGCCCACTTCGAGGAAATCGAGGTCCTCTATAAGAAGCTTCACAAGATCCAGGCCAAGCGCCTCGAGTCCTACACCACCGGCGAGGAGTTCGGGGAGAAGAACGAGCGCTCCTACGAGAAGCTGCGTGAGGAACTCGTCGGCAAGGTCGAGCTGGTCCGCCTGCACAACAACCGCATCGAGGAACTGGTCCAGGCGCTCAAGCACCTCAACCAGCAGCTGAACGGCTACGAGGGCCGCATCCTCCGCCTCGCCGAGAGCTGCAAGATCAGCCGCGAGGACTTCCTCATCAAGTATCGCGGCCACGAACTCGACCCCGGCTGGATGGCCTCCGTCGCCAATCTTCCCGGCAAGGGCTGGAAAGCTTTCGGCGCCAAGCACGCCGACGAAGTCGCCCAGTATCGCGGCCAGGTCGGCGTGGTCGCCCACGACGCCGGCCTGCCGATCACCGACTTCCGCCGCGTCTACCAGACCGTCAGCCGCGGCGAGCGCGACTCGGCCCGCGCCAAGAAGGAGATGATCGAGGCCAACCTCCGGCTCGTCATCTCGATCGCCAAGAAATACACCAACCGCGGTCTCCAATTCCTCGACCTGATTCAGGAAGGCAACATCGGCCTGATGAAGGCGGTCGACAAGTTCGAGTACCGGCGCGGCTACAAGTTCTCCACCTACGCCACCTGGTGGATCCGCCAGGCGATCACCCGCTCGATTGCCGACCAGGCCCGCACCATCCGCATCCCCGTGCACATGATCGAGACCATCAACAAGCTGGTCCGCACCTCGCGCCAGATGCTGCACGAGATCGGCCGCGAACCCGCCCCCGAGGAACTCGCCGAGAAGCTCGGCATGCCGCTCGAGAAGGTCCGCAAGGTCCTCAAGATCGCCAAGGAACCGATCAGCCTCGAAACCCCGATCGGCGACGAGGAGGACAGCCATCTCGGCGACTTCATCGAGGACAAGGCCGCCGTCATCCCGCTCGACGCGGCCATCCAGGCCAACCTGCGCGAAGCCACCACCCGCGTCCTCTCCTCGCTCACCCCGAGAGAGGAGCGCGTGCTGAGAATGCGTTTCGGCATCGGCATGAACACCGATCACACGCTCGAGGAGGTCGGCCAGCAGTTCAACGTCACCCGCGAACGCATCCGCCAGATCGAGGCGAAAGCGCTCAGGAAGCTCAAGCACCCGAGCCGCAGCCGCAAGCTCCGGTCGTTTCTCGACGACTAGCGCTCGCCCATGCTTCTCGCAGCCGACGGACCGCGAACCCGCATCGCGGTCAACGTCACCTTCCTGCGCATGGACCGACCTCCGGCCGAGGCTCCCGAGCCCCTGCCGGAGGGCTTCACCCTCGCACGGGTCGCCGCGCCTACCGTCGCCTTCTACCGCTTCCTCTACGCCACCGTGGGCGGTTCCCATTGCTGGTGGCTCCGCCGCGTCGCCCCCGACCGCGAGATCGCCGACCTCCTCGCCTCGCCGCAGATCTCGATCCACGTCCTCTATGCCGGCGGCCAGCCCGCCGGCTTCTTCGAGCTCGACGCCCGCACCGGCATCGACGTCAACCTCGCCTATTTCGGCCTGATGCCCCACTGCATCGGCCGCGGCGCCGGCTTCCCCTTCCTGCGTGCCGCCATCGACGAAGCCTGGGCCCGGGGCCCCGCCGCGCTGCGCGTCAACACCTGCACCGCCGACCACCCTCGCGCGCTGCCTTACTACCTGCGCGCCGGCTTCCGGCCGCTGCGCACCGTGCGCGAAGTCTGGGACATCCCCGACGCCCTCGGCATGCCCATTCCTCCGGGCCTGCGGCTGTAGCGAGGGTCAGCGCAGGGGCTCTGCCCCTGCACCCTGCTGGGCGACGCGCGCCCAGACCCGCTCTTCAAGACATCTGTCTGACCGCCGACGGTGACGGCACCTGCCTTGAGCGGCTGCGCCGAGGACGCATCCGGCCTTCGCGCGTGCCGGCGGTCGGTATCCGACGCGCTTGCGCGTCCCGGTGAAGGCTGAAGCCGGGCGTGCTACAACCCCGGTCATGATCCTGGCCGAGCCCAGCACCGCGGACCTGTCCACCCCGACCGGCCCGATGCGCACGCACGTGTGGCGTCCCGCGGCGGACGGCCGCTTCCCGGGCGTGGTGCTTTTTTCCGAGATCTACCAGGTCACCGCCCCGATCCGCCGCCTCGCCGCGTTCCTCGCCGGCAACGGCCTCGTCGTGTCGGCTCCCGAAATCTACCACGAGCACGAACCCCCCGGCACCGCGCTCCCCTATGACAAGGACGGCACCGACCGCGGCAACGCGCTCAAAACCACCAAGCCCGTCGCCGACTTCGACAGCGACACGCGCGCGGCGCTGGACCACCTCACGTCGTTGCCCCACTGCACCGGCCGCCTCGGCGCCGCCGGCGTCTGCCTGGGCGGCCATCTCGCCTTCCGGGCCGCCATGCATCCCGACGTCGAAGCCGCCGCCTGCTTCTACCCCACCGACATCCACGGCGGCTCGCTCGGCGCCGGCAAATCCGACGACAGCCTCGCCCGCGCCGCCGACATCAAGGGTGAGCTTCTCCTGGTCTTCGGCCGCGCCGACCCGCACGTGCCCTACCGCGGCCGCGCCACGATCCGCGACCGCCTCGAGCAGCTCGGCACCAATCACACCTGGCATGAGTTCAACGGCGCCCACGCCTTCCTGCGCGACGAGGGCTATCGCTACGATCCCGAACTGGCCTACCTGTGCCAGGGCCTGATGACCGCCCTCTTCCGCAAACTGGACCGCTAAGTCCGGGATCCGGGGCAGACGCCCCAGCGGGCTCGGGGCGGAGCCCCGACCTTCAGTGCACCATCACCCGCCCGTAGAGCGTCTGGAACATCCAGGCCGTCAGCCCGATCGACAGGATCAGCAGCGGCACATTCAGCATCAGCGTCAACGTGTTCCACCGCTGGGTCTCCGAGAAGTCCAGGTGGAACAGGAACACCAGCTTGGCGATCGTGGTCAGCAGCGCGATCAGCGAGATCGCGGCGATGGCGTCGACCGCGTCCAGCACGTGCGTCACCACCAGCAGGTAGGAAATCCCCAGCAGCACGGTCGTGACCGCGAAGCCGATCGCGTACTGATGCTGGCTCGACAGCGCGATCTCGGGATGGTCGCCCGGCCGCCGAATACGAACCGACATCAGATCGACCCCCGCAAATAGACGAACGTGTAGACGAACGTCCAGATCAGCCCCTGATAAAGCCAGTAGATCTTCAGATTGGCCAGCCGGTAGATCACCAGCTCGGTGAACCCGAAGCGCGACACCTGCCCGATCATCACCCCCATCCACAGCAGCCCGAACAGCAGGTGCATGCCGTGCGCCACGATCACCGCCCAGAATGCCGACAGGAACCCGCTGCGCTCCGGCAGGCCGCCATCGTGCGCGACGCCGTAGAGCTCGAACACCTCCATGGCGATGAACAGCAGCCCGACCACGAGCGAGATCGTCAGCCAACGGATCGCCATCCTCCGGCGGTTCGCCTTGAGCTGCACCATCACCATCCCGTAGGCGAACACGCTGGCGAACAGCACGATCGTCTCGAGATAGCCGAACCCCGGCGAGGCGACCTGACGCGGCGTCGGGCCGCCGGCGAAGCTGGTCGGAAAGCTCAGCACGTCGTAGGCCGCGAACAGCGCCGCGAAGATCAGGCTGTCGCTGAGCATGTAGAGCCAGAACCCGAACAGCCGCGTCGACATCATGTCGTGCTCGTGGCTCTGCGACGACCACAGCCTGACCGGCTCCGTCGGCGCGCCGTGCGCGTGGCCGCTCATCGTCCCGCCTCCCCGCCCGGCGCCTCGAACGCGACCACGCCTTCCGGCACCCGCACGCCCGGCCGCGGCCGGTAGCGCGGCAGCATGGCCTCACGCTCGGTCCGGCGCACCTCGTCGACCGGGATCACGGTGCCGGTGCCCCCGCCGAACGAACGGATCACCACGATGGCGATCATCCCGGCCAGCGCCAGCACCGCCAGCCAGTAGATCCGCCAGATCATCGCGAAGCCGAACACCGCCGCGCACATGCCGATCATCAACGGCACCGGCGTGTTCAGCGGCACCTCGATGTCCTCGAAGTCCGACGGCTGCACCTCCGACAGCCCGTTCTCCCGCCTGAACGCCCACTCGTCGCGCCCGTTGATGTGCGGGATCGCGGCGAAGTTGTAGGCCGGCACCGGCGAGTTGCAGAGCCACTCGAGGCTGCGCGACGTTCCCCACGCGTCCCGCCCGACCCTGTGGTCGGCCCGGTCGCGTATGCTGACATAGAGGTGCCAGACGAACATCCCCACCGCCGCGATGTCGAAGAAGATGCCGATCTCCTCGACGATCATCAGCGGCTCCCAGCTCGCGAACGGCACGTAGGCGAGCCGGCGCGGCATCCCGGTCAGGCCGAGGATGAACATCGCCGTGAACACCAGGAACGAGCCCGCCATCAGCAGCCAGAATGTCCACTGCCCGCTGCGCTCGTCGAGCGTGAAGCCGAACGCCTTGGGGAACCAGAAGATCACGCCGCCGATCACCGCGAACACTGTCACCATCACCATGCAGTGGAAGTGCGCGATCACGAACACCGTGTTGTGCGTCATGTAGTTGATCGCCGGGATCGCCAGCATCATCCCCGTCCAGCCGCCGATCAGCAGCATGAACAGCGACGAGACCGCCCACAGCATCGGCGTCGGAAACCGCAGCCGCCCGCGGAACATGGTGAACGCCCAGTCGAACACCTTCACCCCGGTCGGGATCGCGACCATCATCGTGGCGAAGCTGTAGAACGCGTTGACGATCGGCCCCGCGCCCATGGTGAAGAAATGGTGCAGCCACACCGTCCACGAGATGCAACCGATCGAGACCGTGGCCGCCACCATCACCGGGTAGCCGAACAGCTTCTTCTCCGAGAATGTCGGGATGATCTCCGACATGATCCCCCATGACGGCAGGATGATGAAGTAGACCTCCGGATGCCCCCAGATCCAGAACAGGTCGGTGTAGAGCATGAAGTTGCCGCCCAGCCCCGACGTGTAGAAGTGCGTGCCGAGATACCGGTCCAGGCTCAACAGCCCGATCGCCACACCCAGCACCGGGAAGGCCGTCAGCCCGATCACGTTGGTCGTCAGCGCCGTCCAGGTGAACATCGGCAGCCGCATCCAGGTCATCCCCGGCGCCCGCATCTTGATGATCGTCGCGATGATGTTCACGGCACCGATGGTCGTCCCGATACTCGAGATCTGGATCGCCCAGCTCCAATAGTCGACGCCCACATCCGGGCTGTAGGGCAGCTCCGTCAGCGGCGCCAGTCCCACCCAGCCCGCATGCGTGAAGTCGCCCACGAACAGCGACAGCATCACCAGCCCCGCCGACACCGTCGTCAGCCACAGCGCCAGCGAATTGAGGTAGGGAAACGCCATGTCCCGCGCGCCGATCTGCAGCGGCACCAGATAGTTCATGAACCCTGCCAGGATCGGCGTGGCCGCCAGGATCAGCATGATCGTGCCGTGCGACCCGTAGATCTGGTCGTAGTGGTAGGGCGGCAGGTAACCGTGCTCGGCGCCGAGATAGCCCGGCGAATGCGGCCCCGCCGCCAGCACCTGCTGCGTGCGCATCATGATCGCGTCGACGAAGCCGCGGAACAGCATCACCGTGCCGACGATGATGTACATGATGCCGATCCGCTTGTGGTCGACCGACGTCAGCCAGTCCCGCCACAGCGCGCCCCAGAACCGGTAATAGGTGATCGCGCCCAGGATCGCCAGACCGACCGCCACCGAGAACACGAAGGCGAACATCACCACGGCGTTGTCGATCGGGACCTGCGACCAGGTCAGCCGCCCGAACAAGAAGCTCCATGGACCCGTCAAATGAACCATCTCGATCTTCCCGCTCAGGACGGCGTCGCAGCGTGTGTCGGCTGCTTGCCGCCGTCTTTCTCGTGCGACTTCTTCTCGGTCATGTCGGGCGGCGTCGGATAGGTCGCCCCCATCATCACGTTCATCAGCACATGGTCGAACAGCCCGTCCTCGACGGTCGAGAACTCCTCGGTGCTGTTGTTCTTGTTGATCGTCGGCGTCGCGAACCGCTCGAACGCCGCCTGGTCAAGGTGGTGCGGCGACTGCGCCGCGCCCGCCTCCCATGCCGCGAATGCCGCGGGGCTGACCACGTGCGTGATGAACCGCATCCAGGCGAACCCCGGCCCGGTGTAGTCCGACGTGAATCCCTCGTAGTCGCCGATCCGGTTCGCGATCAGGTTTTGCCGCGTGCGCATGCCGGGCATGATGTCGATCTGCCCCACCAGCTGCGGGATGAAGAAGTCGGCGACCACCGTCGCCGAGGTCAACCGGAACCGGACCGGCGTGCCCACCGGCACCACCAGCTCGTTGGCCGCCGCGACGTGCTTGTCCGGGTAGATGAACAGCCACTGCCAGTCGGTGGTGACGACATCGATGTCGAGCGGCTTGCCCGCCGTGTCCGCCTCCGCGATCCGCGCGTCGCCGGGATCCACCGCGAGCGCGCTGCGCAGCGCGAAAAAGCCCATCGCGATCACGATGACCAGCGGAAAGCCCCAGAAGAACGCCTCGAGCGGCAGCGAATGCGAGAAGTCCGGCCGATAGGGACCGCCCTGCCCGGTCTTGCGCCGGTAGCGCCAGATCGCCCACAACACCAGCAGCGTCGTCGGGCCGATCACCAGGAAGGTCGCCCCCGTGTCGACCAGCCAGGCATGCAGGTCGGCGATCGACAGCGTGCCGCGCGGATTGACCAGCCAGTAGTCGCGGATCCACCGGCTGCCGTCGCATCCCGTCAACGATGCCAGCGCCGCGACCGCGGCGAGCCGGGCCGCGCACAACCCCGTTCTGTTGGCCAAGCCGCGCAACCCCTTCCGACGATGATCGGTCACCGCCCAGCACCTGAGGCCGAGTTCCCGATCTGGCAAGTCACGATTAGCGGTGTGGCCGTCCCGTCCAGCCCGGTCAATCCTGCAG
>CAXUBM010000069.1:0-405 GCA_964249235.1 uncultured Acetobacteraceae bacterium
CAACCGAGAAATTGCGCAGATCCGACGGGTAGCCAACACGGTCCAGAGTCGGTGTATCGACCATGCGTCCTAGCTCCTGCGTTCCACGGTGAAACGGGCCAGCGCGCGCAGCGGATCCGCCGCCGCGCCGAAACCCGACAAATGACCGATCGCCTGATCGGCCAAGAGGCGCGCCTGCGCGGCGGCTCTCTCGACGCCGAGCAACGACACGAACGTCGCCTTGCCGCTCGCTTCGTCCTTCCCGGCCGTCTTGCCCAGCGCCGACGCCTCGCCGGTCGCGTCCAGCACGTCGTCCGCGATCTGGAACGCCGCCCCGAGATCGCGCCCATAGGCCGTGACCTGCGCCCGCACCGGCGCCGCCGCCCGTCCCAGGATGGCGCCCGCCTCGGCGCTGAACTGCAGCAG
>CAXUBM010000069.1:415-8112 GCA_964249235.1 uncultured Acetobacteraceae bacterium
CTTGAGCGCATGCAGCCGCGTCACCTCGGCGATGTCGACCCGCTCGCCCGCCGCCTGCGCCCGCTCCGCCTCGATGTCGATCATCTGCCCGCCGACCATGCCCGCCGCGCCCGCCGCCGCCGCCAGTGCCGCCACCAGCTCGCAACGCGCCATCGGGTCGGGATGGGTCCGCACATCCGCCAACATCTCGAACGCCCGCGTCTGCAGCGCGTCCCCGGCCAGGATCGCCGTCGCCTCGTCGAACTTGCGATGCGTACTGGGCTGTCCCCGCCGCAGATCGTCGTCGTCCATCGACGGCAGGTCGTCATGCACCAGCGAGTAGGCGTGCACCATCTCGATCGACGCCGCCACCCGCGCCGCCCAATGCGCCGGCACCGCGAACAAGAACGCCACCTGCATCACCAGGAACCCGCGCATGCGCTTGCCGCCGCCCAGCGACGCGTAACGCATCGCGTCCAGCAATCGCGCCTCGCGCCCGCTCACGGGCGGCAGCTGCTCGTCGACGCAAGCCTCGATCGACGCCGCCCGTTCGGCCAGCAGTTCGCGCAACGACCGCGCCTCCTCGCTGTCCAGCCAAGTGTCCGCGACCATGGCCACCATTGTCACTCGTCGTCCTTTGCCGGCATCGGCCGCGCCTCGATCGTGCCGTCGCTCCGCTCCACGATCGCCGCGACCCGCATTTCGGCTTCCGCCAGCTTCGCTTCGCAATGCCGGCGCAGCACGCTGCCCCGCTCGTAGCAGACGATCGCATCCTCGAGCTTCTGCTGGCCACCCTCGAGACCGCGCACGATACGCTCGAGCTCACCCAGCGCCTCCTCGAAGGACATTCCCGCGATGTCGTCGTTCATGAATGCACCCAGCAACGATCCATGTCAGCCAGGCTCGGACACCGCCGGTTGGGGCGAATCGGGCTCCGCTCGTCTGCGGATGACGAAGCTGAACGCTCCCGCCTGTTCGGCAAAGCCCGTCAGCTCGTGTCCTGTCTCGCGGCAGAACGCGCGCACGTCCGCGATCGATGCGCGATCGCTCGCCAGCAACCGCAGTCTCTCGCCTGGCGCCATGGCCCGCAACGCCCTGTTGGCCTGCAACACGGGCAGCGGGCAGGCTAGGCCCCTGGCATCGAGGGTCAGTTCACTCATCCCGACTTTCCACTGACCCAAACTGTCCGAGCCCGCAAGGTGCCTTGAGACTAGGGCCACCTGCTCGTAATCAGATGAACGGGAACGTCAAGGAGTGGGTCGAGTGGCACGGCTGCGTATCGGCATCGACTTCGGCGGCACCAAGTTCGAAATCATCGCGCTTGACCAGCGCGGCGCCGTCCAGCTCCGCCGCCGCATCGCCAACCCCGGCCAGTATGATGCCGCCATCCGCACCCTCGTCGAGTTGGTCCACACCACCGAGCGCGAGTTGGGCGGCCGCTCCTCGGTCGGCGTCGGCATCCCCGGCGCCATCAGCCCGGAGAGCGGCTTGGTCAAGAATGCCAACTCCACCTGGCTCAACGGCCGCGCCTTCGGCCGCGACCTTGGCGAGGCTCTCGACCGCGTCGTCCGCGTCGAGAACGACGCCAACTGCTTCACCCTCTCCGAAGCCTCCGACGGTGCCGCCGCTGCCTACCGCGTCGTCTTCGGCGTCATCCTCGGCACCGGCGTCGGCGGCGGCATCTCGGTGGGCGAGCGGGTGCTGACGGGGACGCACCATATCGCCGGCGAGTGGGGTCATATTCCGCTGCCATGGCCGAAGCTGGAGGAGTTCCCGATGCCGAACTGCTTCTGCGGCAACGAGGGCTGCATCGAGCGCTTCCTGTGCGGGCCGGCGCTCGCGATGTCGGCCGATGGTCCCGGCCACCACGACGCGAGCGGCCTGCCGGCCCGCGCCGAGGCCGGCGACGAGCGTGCCAGGCGGGCCCTCGACAACCACGTCGAACGCCTCGCCCGCGCGCTGGCCCAAATCGTCAACGTCCTCGACCCCGACGCCATCGTCTTCGGCGGCGGCCTGTCGAACATGAAACACCTCTATGCCCAGCTGCCCACGCTGATCCCCCGCCACGTCGTCAGTCCCAACTTCGTCACCCCGCTGCTGCCCAACCTGCACGGCGACAGCTCCGGCGTCCGCGGCGCCGCCTGGCTCTGGCCTCCATCGGACTGAGCCGGGGCTCCGCCCCCGACCCCGCCAGGGGCAAGCGGCCGCTTGACCCGCCCGGTCTCTGCCTCGACCACGCGGCACTCGACTGCGCGTGCTCATCGCCTCGACGTGTCAGGCACCCCGAGCTTCTGACCCTCGCCATCGCCCATCTCGATTGCGACGCTTTCTACGCCAGCGTCGAAAAGCGTGACCGTCCCGAGCTTGCCGGCCGACCCGTCGTCGTCGGCGGCGGCGAGCGCGTCGTCGTCACCACCGCCTGCTACATCGCCCGCATCTCGGGCGTCCGCAGCGCCATGCCCATGTTCAAGGCCCGTGCCCTCTGCCCCGACGCCGTGATCATCCGCCCCGACTTCGCCAAATACACCGACGCCGCCCGACGCATTCGCGTGCTGATGGCCGAGCTCACCCCTCTCGTCCAGCCGCTCTCCATCGACGAAGCCGTCCTCGACCTTGCCGGCACCGAGGCGCTGCATCGCGCCCCGCCCGCCGTCATGCTCGCCCGCCTCGCACTGCGCATCGAGCGCGAGGTCGGCGTCACCGTCTCGGTCGGCCTCGCCCCGAACCGCCTGCTCGCCAAGCTCGCCGCCGGCCGCGACAAGCCGCGCGGCTTCTCGATCCTCGGCTCGGACGCTCCCGCCTGGCTCGCCACCCAGCCGGTCCGCCTCCTCCCCGGCATAGGCGCCGCCCAGGAGCGCCGCCTCGCCGCGCGCGCTATCACCACGCTCGGCCAGCTCCAATCCATGACCCCGGAACAAGCCGTCGCCCGGCTCGGCGGCGAGGGTCCCTCGCTCGCCGCCCGCGCCCGTGGCGAGGACCACCGTCCCGTCACAGTCGCCCGCGACACCAAGTCGGTCAGCGCCGAGACCACCTTCGACCAGGATCTCGCGGAGATCGCCGATCTCGAGCACCATCTCTGGCCACTGTGCGAACGACTTGGCGTCCGCCTCCGCCATGGCGGTCACGCCGCCACCGGTATCGTGCTCAAGCTCCGCACCAGTCGCTTCGCGCTACGCACCCGCAACCGGCGCCTGGCCGCCCCGACCGTGCTGCCCGACGTGCTCTTTGCCGCCGCCCGTGCCCTGCTCGCGCGGGAGGCCGACGGAACCCGCTTCCGCCTGATCGGCATCGGCGCCAACCCGCTCGCGCCGCTCTCCGCCGCCGATCAGGACGATCTCGCCGACCCCGGCCGTACCCGCCGCGCCCGCGCCCAATCCGCCATCGACGCGCTTCGGACACGCTACGGCGACGAGGCCGTCTTCAAGGGGCGAACGCTGCGGGGCTCTGCCCCGAACCCCGCCAAGCGCCGGGCGCCTGGCTCCCCCGCTTAAGGTCAGAAGCCGAGCCGGCCTGCCGGCACAGCCTCGGGCGGCGCCCCGGCCGTGCTACCCGCGGCAACCCTTTGCGGTCGGCAGCAACACGAGGCTCCGCAAGATTCCCCGCAACCGGTAATCCCCAAAATCCATATCCAACCGATCGCTCACCCCGTCGGCGAAAAACCGGCTCCCAAGCTCGTATTCCGGTGCCATCCCCCGATCCGCGAGCGGATAGAACGCAATATGGATCCGCCCCGACCCCATTCCCCTCAATGCGGTGATCGGCGGCTCCGTCGAGGGTGCCCATCCCAGGATGCTCGCATAGGTGTACTCCGCCCCGTCTGCCCCGGTCCCATCGAACAAGACCGGCGACAGCTCGCGCTTCCCCGCCTCCGCTGCCTCCAGGATCGTCTTGGTGTGGGTCATGGGAAACAGCGTCCCCACCGGCAACGTCAGCACCGCGCCGGCCGGCTCGCTGAACTGCACCTGTCCCTGCTTGCCCGGCGCGATGCTCGCATGCCCGCGCAGGTCCGAGGCCGTCCGACCCTCGTCCACCTGCCGCATCGTGAAGTTGAATGAACGTCCATCCTTGCTCTCGAATGTCGCGTAGTCGGACCGCGTCGAGCTCTGATGTCCCTCTCGATCGATCGACGCGATCGACAGTGTCTGTTCCGTCGCCCAGGCCGAGCACGCATCGTGCACCTCGAACGTCATCTCCCCGCTCGCCGACACCGTGTCGCCGCTTCCCGCCTGCGACAGGCTCAGGTCGTAGACGGCCCGATGCGGCGCCAGCACGATCGGTGCTGCGGCCTGCGCCGCTCCCGCCCAGCACGCCCAGACGAGCGCCGCGCCTGCAAGCGCCGCCCGATCGCCTCTCACGACGTCTTCGCCGGCAGCGACAGCCGCAGCGACAACTCCCGCAGTCTCGCTTCCGCCACCGGCGCCGGCGCCCCCATCATCAAATCCTCCCCACTCTGGTTGAGCGGAAACAGGATCACCTCGCGTATGTTGGGTTCGTCCGCCAGCAGCATGACGATCCGATCCACGCCGGGGGCCGAGCCGCCATGCGGCGGCGCCCCGAACCGGAATGCGTTCAGCATTCCACCGAACCGCGCCTCGACCTCGCTTTGCGGATAGCCGGCGATCGCGAACGCCTCGATCATGACCTCGGGCCGATGATTCCGGATCGCCCCCGAAGACAGCTCGACCCCGTTGCACACGATGTCGTACTGGAACGCCTTGATCGACAGCGGATCCTGCGTCCTGAGCGCCTCCAAGCCCCCCTGCGGCATGCTGAACGGGTTGTGGCTGAAGTCGATCTTCCCTGTCTGCGGGTCGCGCTCATACATCGGGAAATCCACGATCCAGCAGAACCTGAACGCATCGCGCTCGACCAGCCCCAATTCGTCGCCGAGCCGGGTGCGAACCGAGCCCGCGAACTTCGCCGTCGCCTCTTCCGGCCCCGCGGCGAAGAACACCGCGTCGCCCACCGCCAAGCCGCACGCCGCCCGGATCCGCTCCGCCCGTTCCGGCTCCAGGTTGCGCGCGATCGGACCTTTTGCGCCCTCTTCGTCGAACGTGATGTAGCCCAGCCCGGCGGCACCCTCCGCCCGCGCCCACTCGTTGAGCTTGTCGAAGAACGACCTTGGCCGTCCTGCCGCCGCTGGCGCCGGGATTGCCCGCACCACGCCGCCCGCCGCCGTCACTCGCGAAAACAAGGCGAAGCCGCCGCCCGCGAACGCCTCCGTCACGTCGGCGATCCTGATCGGGTTACGAAGGTCCGGTTTGTCCGACCCATAGAACAGCAGCGCCTGCTCATAGGCGATCCGCGGAAACGGCGCCTCGGTCACCGCGCGGCCGCCGCCGAACTCGGCGAACACGCCCGCCATCACCGGCTCGAGCACCGCGAACACATCCTCCTGCGTACAGAAGCTCATCTCGAAATCGAGCTGATAGAATTCCCCGGGCGACCGGTCCGCCCGTGATGCCTCGTCGCGAAAGCAGGGCGCGATCTGGAAATATCGGTCGAACCCCGCCACCATCGCCAGCTGCTTGAACTGCTGCGGCGCCTGCGGCAACGCGTAGAAGTTTCCGGGATGCACGCGCGACGGCACCAGGAAGTCGCGCGCGCCTTCGGGACTAGACGCGGTCAGGATCGGGGTCTGGAACTCTGTGAAGCCCTGCTCGGCCATCCGCCGCCGCAGGCTCGCGATCACCGCCGACCGCAGCAGCATGTTGCGGTGAACCCGCTCCCGCCGCAGATCGATATAGCGATACCTCAATCGCAATTCGTCCGGGTAGGTCTCGCTTCCCGCCACCTGAAGCGGCAGCACGTCAGCCCGGCTCTGCACCTCGATCGCGTCGGCCCGCACCTCGATCTCGCCCGTCGGCAGCCGCGGGTTGACCGTCCCCGGCTCCCGCCGCACCACGCGCCCGGTCACCGTCACCACGCTCTCGACCCGCAACTCCTCGGCGAGCGCCAGCAGCGCGCCCCCGCTCGGCACCACGATCTGCGTGATCCCGAAATGATCCCGCAAATCCAGGAACAGCAGCCCGCCATGGTCGCGCTTGCTGTGGATCCATCCCGACAGCCGCACGACCGCGTCCGCGTCGGTCGCGCGAAGCTCGCCGCATCGGTGGGTCCGGTAGGCGTGCATGTCCGATTCCCGTCCAGGATCGCGGTGGTTCTCCCGGCGCTCGCATCCTGTCAACAGCGTGCCCGAGATTGACCGCCCAATTCGCTCCTGTAGAAGCGCGCGATGCTACGTCCCGCAAGGGCCGCCTTCCCGGCCCCCGTCCTCCTCGCCGACTCCGCCGAACTCTCGAGCGCCTGCGACCGGCTGCGCAACGAGGAGTTCGTCACCGTCGACACCGAATTCATGCGCGAGAAGACCTACTGGCCGGTGCTCTGCGTGGTCCAGCTCGCCAGCGACGCCGACGTCCTCGTCGTCGATGCCCAGGCGCCCGGTCTCGACCTCGCGCCGCTGGCCGCCCTGCTCGCCGACGAGCGCGTCACCAAGGTCTTTCACGCATCGCGCCAGGACCTCGAGATCTTCCTTCATCTCTTCGCCGCGTTGCCGCATCCGCTCTTCGACACCCAGGTCGCCGCCATGGTCGCGGGCTTCGGCGACCAGGTCGGCTACGACCAGCTCGTCGCTTCGCTGACTGGCGGTCAGATCGACAAGGCGCACCGCTTCAGCGACTGGTCCGCACGCCCGCTGAGCCAAGCCCAGATCACCTATGCGGCGGCCGACGTCACCCATCTCCGGCACGTCTACCGCCAGCTCCGCGACCGTCTGCAGCGCGAAGGCCGCCTCGAGTGGGTCGCCGAGGAGATGGCGGTCCTCACCGACCCAGACACCTTCCGTCCCGATCCCGACGATCTTTGGGAACGCCTCAAGCCACGCACCAGCAACCGTCGCATGCTCGGCCTGCTGCGCGCCGCGGCCGCCTGGCGCGAGCGCGAAGCGCAGCGGGTCGATGTTCCCCGCCAGCGCCTGCTGCGCGACGAAAGCCTGCTGGAGCTCGCCGCCGTCGCACCCAAGGACGTCGGCGCCCTGTCGCGCATACGCGGCGTCACCCGCGGCTTCGCTGAAGGCAAGAGCGGCAACGGCCTCCTCGCCGCCCTGGCCGACGCTCAGGCGCTTCCCGAGGATGGCCTGCCCGATCCGCGCGACAAACGCGACGCCAGACCTTCGCCGGCACTCCTCGCCCTGCTCAAGGTTCTCCTCGCCGCCAAGTCCGAACAGCACCAGGTTGCCGGCCGCCTGATCGCCTCCTCCGATGATCTCGACCGCATCGCGGCCGAGGACACGCCGGACGTGCCCGCCCTGTCGGGCTGGCGACGCGAGGTCTTCGGGGAGGATGCGCTCGCGCTCAAGGCGGGCCGCATCACGCTCGGCGTGCAGGGCAAGCGGATCAAGCTGCTCCAAGCCTGAGGGAAGACAACACGATTCTGTCCACAAGATTTTGTGGCGCCCTGATTGAAAACCCCCGAGATTTAGCGATACGCTTGATCTTGTGGTTGGCCCGGAGGGGAGCACACAAGATGGAGTGGACTGAAGAGACGATCGACACCTTGCGAGCGCTGTGGAAGGAGGGGCACTCCACCGCGGAGATCGGCCGCCGTCTGGGCGTCACCAAGAATGCCGTCGTCGGCAAGGCGCATCGCCTCAAGCTGTCCTCGCGCCCGTCGCCGATCCGGCGCGAGCGTCTGCCCGGCGAACTCCGCCGCCGTCCCGC
>CAXUBM010000070.1:0-7708 GCA_964249235.1 uncultured Acetobacteraceae bacterium
CGGCCTCCGAGCGCGAGCGGGCCGCTTCCTCAAGCGGCGCGTAGTCGGTGCCCGGGCGCAGGTCACCGAACGCGGACTGGATCGCGGCCTTGGTCATCGAGTTCAGCCACAGCCGTTGGACGGGCTTCTTGGAGCCGGCCTTCTCATACAGGTAGGCGAAGATCAGCTCGCCCTCACGCCCGGCGTCGCAGGCGTTGACGACGGTGTCGACGTCGTCGCGCCCGAGCTGGCGCTCGCCGCGGCGGCGCACGAGGAAGCCCGCTCCGGGCAGGTCAGCCTCGACGCGCGCGGCCTGACGCCGGGCGAGCGGCTGGCGATCATTCAGCCGGCGCGCCAGCTGGTTGCCGACTGGCGGGAGGCGCGCGCCGCCTTCGACGTCGCCCTCGAGCCCTCCATGCCCGATCTCAAGGCCGCCTCCGAGCTCGAGGCCGAGACGGCGGCGCGCGAGGCCCGCGCCCGCGACGACATCGAGGCGATCACCCGCCGCGCCGAGGCCGACCATGCCTGGCGCGAGACCAGCGAACGCTACGCGGAAGCGCGCACGCGCTTCGAGGCGAGCCGTCTCGCCCATGGCAACCGCGACGCCAACATGCGCGCCCTGCATCCGCTCTACTGGCTGGCGCTGCTGCTGGTGGGCGCCGCCGAATGGCTGATCAACTACGACACGCTGGTGCTGTTCTTCGGCATCCCGGCCATGGCGATCGGGGCCACCGCGATCCTGGCCGTCGCCATGGCGTTCGCGAGCCACGCGCACGGCACGATCTGGAAACAGTGGAGCTACCGCTTCGGCCGCCACCGCGACGCCGGGCAGCGCGCGCCCTCGCAGCGCCTGTTCGGCATCGGCACGCTGGCGCTGCTGTTCGTGCTGCTGTTCGCGGGTTTCGCACGCTTCTCGGTGGTGATGCACCAGGTCTCCTCGCAGCCGGCGCAGAACATCCTGGGCGCGCAGGCGCAGATCGCTTTCGACCCCTCGCGCGACGTGCTGATCAGCATGCTCGCCAACCTGCTCGCGTGGCTGGTGGGCTGCTTCCTGTCCTATCTCTGCCACGACGAGGACCCGGCCCACATGGCCTCGACCAATCAGTTCATGCAGTGGCAGCGCCGCTTTCTGCGCGTCGACCGGCCGTTCCGCGAGGAGCGCGAGGTGGCAACGGCACGGACGGAAAAGGAGCTGTCCGAGCTGCGCACCACGGCGGAGACGAGACGCGGCCGCGTGCGGCCGCAATCGGCGATGCTGGCCCAGGTGCAGGCGCATGAACTGGCGGTGATGCGCGCGATCCAGTCGGCGATACTGCGGAACCTGGCGAGCTACCGTGCCGCCCTGGCCGAGGAAGTCGCGAGAACCGGTGCCACGATCACCCAGGACTCGGATGATCCCGGCGTGCTTGCCATCGCACTCGACGCGCAGGCACTCCGCACCGTGCGGCATCGCATCGACCTTGCCTATGTCGAGGCGCTCGCATGATGCGGGTCCGGGGCCACCGGCCCCGGCCGGCCCCGCGGCACCGCCCCGGCCTTCTGCTTCTGCTCCTGTTGTTCCCGGTCACCGCCCGCGCCCAGCTCTTCGGCAGCGAAGGTCTGGATCCCAGCTGGTGCAAGCTCGCCACCGTCCGGCAGACGGTGGTCTACGTCGACGACATGATGATGGTCGACGGCCAGACCTCCTGGGCGTCGCACCTGATGGACAAGCTGCGCGCGACGCTCACCCCCGGCGAGAGCGTCACCGTCGTGCGTCTCTCGCCCGCCAACGGCCGCAGCAGCGAGATGTGGCATGGCTGCTGGCCCAGCCTGACCGATGCCCAGCGCGCCGCCGACGCCAAGAAGGTCTATCTCCTGCAGGCCAACCCGACGACCAGGGTCGCCGAGCAGCAGCGCTTCTTCGCGCGCGACTTCGGGGGCGCCCTGACGCGGATCTATCTCGCCGCCAAGCGGCCCGGGGACGACGCCAAGATCGACGCCGCCGATCCACCGCAGAAGGAGATCATCCGCGCCCTGGCCTCCGACGGCGGCCGCTTCTCGGACGCGACGCAGACGATCCGCGCGATCATCTATTCCGACCTGGCCGAACACAGTGACCTCGGCAACGCGTTCGCCCCGCTGCCCCAGCCATTCCCCAACCTCGGCGAGCGGCTCGGCACCTATCTGCGCCACGGCGTGATCTACGATTACGGCCTGGCCGACGACATCACCGGCGGCGAGGACGTGCCGGAACGTATGCGCGCCTTCTGGTCGGCGGCGCTGCGCCGCATGGCGGCGGTGCCGGCGGGAATGGGATCGGACCTGAACGTCCCCAACGTGCTGCCGGTGCAGGCGGCGACCTACGACGTGAGCCTCTCGTTCGGCAGCGACACGCTCGACGGCAAGCTGGCGCTGCTGGCCGGCAGCGACGGCGAGTTGGTCGACAGCTGGATCGGTATCTCACGGTTGCCCGACGCCGGCGTGACGGGCACCTATCGGTGCGCCGACAGCAAGTGCCGGGTGGACGCGACGACGACGTCGGGGGTGGCGACGAGTTCGCGCAGCGAGCAGCTCACGCTGACCGGCCCGGCCCGGGGTCCGCTGACCGGTCATCTCGGCGTCAACGGAACCGCCTATCTCTACAGGATCACTGCCAAGCTGGGGGCATGAGCGGCCGGGCGCGCGCGATCAGGGCCGCCATGACCAGATCCGCAACCGGCACCCGGTAGTGGATCGGATCCCAGAAATTGATGTGGGCGTCGTCGATGGCGTGATCGGTGGTGAAGTCGACGACCAGCGCGTTCGCGATCGTCGGCGCTTCCCTCTCCACGTCGCGCCGGCACGCGTCCCATGCTTCGCGAACCGCGCTGCCCGGCACGCCCAGCGTTTCGGTGGTGATCGGCGGCAGCAGCAGGATCTTGACCGTCCGCCGGGGCAGGGGCCGCAGCAGCGCGGGCAGGCCTTCGACCGACGGCAGCGACACCGGCCCGGGCGGCGGCGACCTGCTGGCCGATCCCCAACGGCGGAAGAGCGCCTCGACCTTGCGCGGATCGTATTCGGTCTCGGGAGGGAGGAAGTCGGTGTAGCCGTCCAGTCCATAGCGACGGCGCTTGAGGCCGGCGGCGACGGCGAACTGGTTGGCCGCTTCCTGCAGCGCATAGAGATTGGCCATGCGCAGGTAGCCGGCGGTGCGCGGACCGTCGTACATCCAGCGCGGGAACGAGCGGCCGGTGGTCTTGGGACTGTCCGGTCCGGCCTGGCACCAGGCAGCGTCGAGGTCGATGACCACCGCGCGCGGGTGCGGATGGGTGCGCGCGAACAACTCCAGCATGCGCGCCTGCTCCCAGGCGGTGGCCGAGTTCATCGCGAGGTTGGCGAAGCGCGCGTCGAGCGGGCGGTCGAGCACCGCGGGGCGCAACAGGCGGGCCGTCGACGTGCCGACGATGACGGAGTCGAATTCCGGGCTGACGGCGAGCGCCGGGAACGAGAAGCGGGCATTGGTCGAAATCGGAACCCGCGCGATCGGCAGATGCCAGGGCAGCATCCCCCACGGGTCGATCAGCACGACGAACAGGTAGAGGAGAGCGGCCGGCAGCGCGCTCGCCAACAGAAACGTCACGGCGAAGCGGCGCCAGAGCCGGTCAGAATTGGAAGTAGATGAACTCATTGGGGATCCGGCCGCCGACCAGGAACAGGAGGAACGCCAGCGCCGCGCCCGCCGGCACCGCGAGCCAGGCGCTGGGACGCAGGCGCTCGAGCGCCACGGCCTGGCTGGTCGGGCCGACGGTGGCGGCCAGGGCCGCGAGGCCGACCACGATCGCGTTGCGCACGTGGACGTGGCCGAGCCCGCCGGCGCCGGCCATCGCGCCCAGCACCCGCCAGGCGGTCCCGAAGTCGGGCGCGCGGAACAGCACCCAGCCGGCCATCACGAACACCAGCGTGAGCACCCAGGCGGCGGCGCGAGGCACCTCCAGCAGCGTGCGGCCCCAAAGATGGTTGGCGGCCAGTCCGGCGCCGTGCCAGCCGCCCCAGAGGACGAACGTCCAGGCGGCACCGTGCCACAACCCGCCCAGCAGCATGGTAGCGAGGAGGTTGCCGACCATTCGCGGCTCCGAGCAGCGATTGCCGCCGAGCGGGATGTAGACGTAGTCGCGCAGGAACCGTGACAGCGTCAGGTGCCAGCGCCGCCAGAAATCGCGCACCGACACCGCGCGATACGGCGCATCGAAGTTCATCGGCAGCCGCAGCCCGAACATCAGCGCCAGCCCGATCGCCATGTCCGAGTAGCCGGAGAAGTCGAAGTAGATCTGCAGGGAGTAGCAGAGTGCCGCCGCCCAGCCGCCCTCGAGGCCCAGGTTCTGCCCCGCGGCCGCGGCGGCGAACAGCGCGTCCGGATTGACCGAGATCGTGTCGGCGAGCGCCGACTTCTTCGCCAGGCCGATCACGAACAGAACCGCGCCTCGCGAGAGGTTCTCGAACGTGTCCGACGCCGGCACCGGACGCGCGAACTGGGGAATGATCTCGTTGTGACGCGTGAGCGGCCCGGCGATGAGCTGCGGGAAGAAGGTCACGAACTCGAAGAAGTCGATCAGCCCGTATTGCCGGCGGTCGCCGCGCCTGAGGTCGACCAGATACGAGATCTTCTGAAAGACGAAGAAGCTGATCCCGAGCGGCAGCACGATCGCCCAGGGTGAATGAACCCGTCCAAGCAGCGCGTCGACGTTCCCCGCCAGGAAGTTCGCGTATTTGAAGACCGCCAGCACCAGCAGGTTCAGCGCGACCCCGAGCGACAGCCAGCCACGCCGCCCGCTGCGTCCATAGGCGTGCGCCAGCAGCCAGTTGGCGAATGTCAGCCCGACCAGCAGCGGCAGGAAGCGCCAGTTCCATGCCGCGTAGAAGGCAAGCGACGCCGCGATGAGCACGAGCTGCCGCGCCCGTCGCCAGCGGCCGCACGCGTAGTAGAGGGCCAGGACCGGCGGCAGGAAGGCCAGCAGAAAGGCCTGGCTGTTGAAGAGCACGCTATTGCCGGCGGAAGGTGACCACCAGCACGTCGCGCCAGGCGGGACGCGAGGGATCGACGGGCACGATGCCGGTCACGCCGTGGAACACCCGTCCGTCGTCGACGAAGGCGGCGTCGAGCGGCGTCGTCAGGGTGAACGAGCCGAGCGGCGTGCGGTCGTTGGCCAGGATCGTGGTCTCACCGGACGCGACGTTCTCGCGCGCGACGAGCAGCACCAGCACCCAGTCGACGCCGTCGCGGTGCATGCCCTCGGGGGTCGGCTTGCCCGGCTGGCCCTCCTTGGCCTCGATGCGGAACTGGTGCAGCTCCACGTGGCTGACCTCCGGCCACGCGTCCGCTCCGGCCGCGTCGGCGAACAGGTCGCGCGCCGCCGTCAGGATCGCGGTCAGCGCGGGATGGGCGCCGATGCGGTCTTCGACCGGCATGAACCAGCGCTCGACGCCGCCATTGAGCGTGTTGTAGTCGCGGCTTTGGTAGTGCGGCTGGTGCGGCTTGCGGACGAACCCGCCCGCCGCGGCGGCGAACGCCGCATGCCGGCGCCGTCGGTAGCGTCCGCCGTCGGCCATGTAGAGGTCGGGCCCGAGATCGTCCCAGCTGGCGGCGAATGCCGGCCACGCGGCGAGCGCGGTCTGCGTCAACGCCGCGCGCAGCACGGCGGCGGGAACGAAGGCAAACCCCGCCTCGCGCAGACCGGCCGCCGCCGGCGCCAACGCGTGGCTCATCCCGAGTGCCCCAGCGCCGCGGTGGGCGGGCTGTCGGCCACACTGTCGGACCCGTCGTCGGCCTGCCCTTCGATCGCCGTCATCCGTCCCGCCTCCTCGCCCGAGCCCCGCACCACGGTGATCGCCTGCGACGGCACCGCCAGCCTGATCCCCTGTTCGGCGAAGGCGATCTTCATGCGCCGGTTATACTCGCGCTGCACGCCGTAGCGCGCCTTGTCGGTGCAGGCGATCTGCCCGACCAGCGTCACCGCCTGGCTCGTCACCTTGTCCACCCCCCAGTATTGCAGGTCGCTCAACATGCCGTCCTTGTAGTCAGGGATCGCCCGCATCGTCAGGGCCACCTCCTTGAGCACGTCGGCGGCCCGGTCGCTGTCCTCGGACGGGTCGATGTCGACGCTGACCGGCGCGTTGCCGAGCCCGCGGTTGGTGTTGGTCACCGTGGTCACCGACGAGAACGGGATGATGTGCACCGACCCGTCGCCCGCCCGCAGCCGGATGGTTCGGATCGACAGATGCTCGACCGAGCCCGACAGGCCGCCGGCGGTCACCCAGTCCCCCACCTGCATCGTGTTCTCGAGCAGCAGGAAGATGCCGGTAATGAAGTCCTGCACCAGCTTTTGCGAACCGAAGCCGATCGCCACCCCGATGATGCCGGCACCGCCGAGCAGCGGCGCGATGTCGACGCCGATCTCCGACAGGATGGTCAGCACGATGATCGCGATCAGCGCGATCGAGAGGATGATGCGCAGGATCGGCAGCAACGTGCGAACGCGCGCCGCCCGCGCCGCCCCGTTGATGGGGTCGCGCCCGAGCCGGTCGAGATGGCGGTCGAGTGCCACGTTGACCGCCTCCCAGATCACCAGGCCGACCACCAGCGCGGCCAGGATGCCGACCAGGGCCGAGAACAGCCGGTTTCCGAGCGCACTGCGATTGAACCAGCCGAAGGCGCCCACGCCCCAGACCTGAAGCAGCAGGATCATCGTGCCGGCGACGACGACGATCGTGACCAGCCGGCGCGCCATCGGGTAGTAGCGCTCGGCCCGCGAGCGCACCCAGGGGTAGCGAATGGCGGCCGGATCGTCGACGCGTACGGCCCGCGCCAGCGCGCCCAGCAAGGTGATCGCAACCACGCGGGCGCCGATCACGACGATGGCGGTGTCGAGGCTGACGGTCCAAAGGCGGGTGTAGCCGTTGCGGATCTGCAATGCCCAGACGAACCAGAAGGCGAAGTCGAGAAAGACCGCATAGATCCACCAGCGGCTGGCCATCGACTGCAGCACCCGCCGTGCCGGGCCTCTGACGCGGCGGGGCGGGCGCAGGCGTCTGGCGACGTCATGCCGGCTGCGAAAGAGGAGGCAGGCGAGCAGCGCGTGCTCGAGCAGCATCAGGGCGCGAGTCAGCGCCAGCGTCGCGTAGAACGACAGGCCCAGCGTCTGCATCACGGCGATCGAGCAGAACCCCCAGGCGCCGACCAGCAGCATCAGCCGCAGCCAGGACGTGACCCGAGACGCCGGCCCGTCACCGATCAGCACCAGCCGAAGGGCGGCCTGCCTGGGAGCGAACAGAGTGTTGACGATCGCGATCAGTATTCCGGCAACGATGAAGCAGCGCAGCGCGGTCTTGATCACCACCCGGCTTTCCGGGTTGCCGACGAAGCCCGCCACCTGCATCAGGAAGGCGACCGCCGCGAAGCCGACGACCGGCAGAAGCTCGAGAAGCATGTGCGCGAGCGCGAACGGCACGCGGCGCAACGCTGAAAGGAGCCGGCCGAAGCTGTGCCGGTGCTGACGCGTCCGCGCGGCCTCGTCCTCCAGTCCCGTGTCGGTCGGACTCGAGGGCTCCTCGACCGAGGCGACGCCGCCGGACAGTCGCGCGAGACCTGAGATCGGTCGCGCGATGGCGCGATTAGACGCGAGCACGGCGAGCAGCGAGGCGGCGAGCACGACGGCGAGCCGGCCCAAGGCGCCGAGAACCGCCGCCCTGCGCGCCGGGTCGCCGAGGATCGAGT
>CAXUBM010000070.1:7718-7930 GCA_964249235.1 uncultured Acetobacteraceae bacterium
TCGCCGCCGAGCGAAGCGCCGACGGTCCCGGCGCTGGCCAGAACCTGCGCGCCGAGGCTGTTCGGCGCCAGACCGGCGGCGGCCTTGACGGACGGGGAGGTCTGCCGATGCGCCGCCTTGAGCAGGTTGTTCAAGGTGGTGACGAAGGCGGCGCGCTTCTGCGGGTCGTTGAGGACTGCGAGAAGCTGCTGCGCCTCGGGGGGCGTCAGCGT
>CAXUBM010000071.1:0-7873 GCA_964249235.1 uncultured Acetobacteraceae bacterium
GCCGCCCATCCCGCGCGACACCCTCCCGCAGGCGTTTCTCCGCCGCGCCGGGGTCGCCGCGGGCCCGCGCGAGCAGTCCGGCATTGACGAAGGCCTCGACCGGCGCGCGTGGCGCCCGCATCGCCTCGCCGGTCGCCACACCGGCCGTCTCGAGATCGCCCAGTTCCAGGCAGATCGCGGCGAGGTCGCTCAGCACCTCCGGCGTGGTGCCGCGTTGCGCCTCGTCGATCAGCAAGGCGCGCGCGGCCGCCAGGTCGCCGCGCGCGCGCAAGCGCCCGGCACGGGCCACGTTCGGCGTCAGACCACTCGTCATCCGGCGGCTCCGTCAGCGTCCGCCAGTGGTTGCCGGACCGCCACTCCTTTGCAAGCCGCGCCTCCTTTGCAAGTCGGCACGTCTTCCGGTATGGCCGCCGGATGCGCGCATGCTGGTGTTTCGTCTCGTTGGTGGCCCTGGCCGGCTGCGGCATGTTCGGTGGCGGCAGCAAGCCCGCCCCGCCACCGCTGGTGGTCGGCGACGCGTTCTCCGCCGAGTCGGTGTCCTTCGGCGAGGGCTACGGCATCAACCTGCCCAAGACCGTCGCCGGCTTCACCCGCACCGACACCCAGGATCGCGGCCACGGCACCGATATCGTCGCCGGCTACGCCCGCACGCTCGCGCCGGCGCCGATCGTGGCGACGGTGCGCGTCCACAAGGCGGCCGAGCCTGGCGCCCTGGACGTCCTCGGGACCGGCAACGTCAATATCGGTGCCGACGACAAGCGCTCCCGCGCCGCCCTCGACCGGTCGATCGCACAGGTGCAACACCTCTATCCTGACGCGCGGATCCTCGACACCGACCACAGCTACCTCGTCCGCTTCGGCGGCATGCAGAACGGGCGCGCCGCCATCCTGACCTACACCGATCTCCTCGACGGCGTGCGCCAGCCGATCACGCTGCGCATCGAGACGTTCTGCTGCGTCGATGCGCGCTGGAACTACGAATACCGGTTCCGCTACCCGTCGTCGCTGGCGGGCGTCGACGCCCCGATCAACGCGTTCACCGATGCGATCGCCTGGAGCGCCGATCCTTCGGCGAGTATCGACAAGCCGGAGTGAGGTCGGGGTTCCCACCCCGAGCGGGACGCGGAGCAGAGCCCCGACCTTGCTGCTATGCATCCACCCCGATGAACGCCTTCGCCCTCTTCTCCATCCTGCTGACGCTCGCCGCCCTGTTCGGCGTGCTCAATCAGCTCACCCTGCGCCTGCCCAACACGGTCGGCGTGCTGGTGATCGCCATGCTGACCTCGCTGGTGATGCTCGCCGCCGACCCGCTGATCCCCGGCTACAGCCTGCGCGGCCTGTCCGAGCGCGTGCTCGGCTCGGTCGATCTTCCCGTCACCCTGCTCGACGGCGCGTTGTCCTTCCTCCTGTTCGCCGGCGCGCTGGAGGTCGATCTGGGCGAGCTGTGGCGGCGCGTCGGCCTGGTGCTCACGCTGGCTGTGCCGACGACGCTCGTCGCGGTCGCCCTGACCGCGCTCGCCATGTGGGGCGTCTTCGCGACGCTCTCGCTCGACGTGCCGTTCGTCTGGTGCGTGGTGCTGGGCGCGATCGTCGCCCCCACCGACCCGGTCGCCGTGGTCGGCCTGCTGCGCCGGATCGGCCTGCCGCCGGGGCTGCAGGCGGTCTATGCCGGCGAGAGCCTCTTCAACGACGGCGTCGGCGTCGTCGTGTTCGGCGCCTCGCTCGCCTACGCCACGGGAGGCGGCGGCGCCTCGCTCGGTCATGCCGGCTTCTCGTTCGTCTTCGAGTCGGTGGGCGGCGGGCTGCTCGGGCTCGCAACCGGGCTGCTCGCCATCGCCCTGCTCCGCCGCGCCCACGCCCGCAACCTCGAAGTGATCATCACCCTCGCGCTCGCCGCGGGCAGCTTCAGCCTGGCCAACGGGATCGGCATGTCCGGGCCGATCGCCGTCGTCATGGCCGGGCTGTGCGTCGGCAGCCATCGCGTGCAGTCCTCGATCGACGACCGCTCGCGCCACGAGCTGCGCACCTTCTGGTCGCTGATCGACGAGGTGCTGAACTCGCTGCTGTTCCTGCTGATCGGCTTCGAGGTGGTCACGCTCTCGGTGCGTCGGGATGACCTCTTCGCCGCCGCGGCCGCGATCCCGATCCTGCTCGCCGTGCGGGCGTTGAGCGTGCTGATCCCCACGCTGCCGATCTCGCGGCGCACTCCCAACCGCTTCCGCGCGCTGGGCGTGCTGACCTGGGGCGGCCTGCGCGGCGGCATCTCGGTGGCGCTGGCGCTGAGCCTGCCGCCGCACGAGCGCGCGCGGCCGGAACTCCTGACCGTCTGCTACGTGGTGGTCGTCTTCTCCATCGTGGTGCAGGGCCTGACGATGGAGCGGCTGGCGCGCCGCCTCTACGCGCTCGACGCGCCCGCCCGCCAACTCGCCGAGGAGCAGACATGAGGACCGTCGTCATTGCCGGCGCCCAGGGTGTGAGCGGCCGCGCCGCCGCGCAGCACTTCGCGCGCGCCCCCGACACGGCGGTCTACGCCCTGTCGCGCCGGACCGAGGGCCACGTGCAGGGCGTGCATCCGGTCGCGGTCGACCTCCTCGACCCCGCCCGCGTGCGCGAGCGCGTCGGCCCGATCGAGGGTATCACCCACGTGGTGTTCGGCGCCTACATCGAGACGCCGACCGCCGCCGAGCGCAGCCGGGTCAACGTCGCGATCCTGTCGAACCTGCTCGACGTGGTCGAGCAGTCGCCGACCCTGCGGCACGTGACCTTCTACCAGGGCGGCAAGGCCTACGGCGCCGACCTGGGTCCGTTCAAGACCCCGGCACGCGAGGACGACCCGCGCCTGATGCCGCCCAATTTCTATTACGACCAGGAGGATCATCTTCGCGCGCGCCAAGAGGGCAAGAGCTGGCACTGGACCGCGCTGCGCCCCGAGGCGATCTGCGGCTTCGCGCTCGGCAATCCGATGAACCTCGCCATGGCGATCGCGATCTACGCCGCCGTCTCCAAGGAGCTCGGCCTGCCGCTGC
Organism: uncultured Acetobacteraceae bacterium; assembly: GCA_964249235.1. Taxonomy (GTDB): domain Bacteria; phylum Pseudomonadota; class Alphaproteobacteria; order Acetobacterales; family Acetobacteraceae; genus CAXTPV01. Next base: position 3,027 of record CAXUBM010000071.1, read on the forward strand.
GCTTCCCCGGCACGCTCGCCGCCTATCGGGCGCTCTACCAGGTGACGTCGGCGAAACTCCTCGCCGCCGCCACCGACTGGGCCGGCCGGACCGAGGCGGCCGCCGACCAGATCTTCAACATCACCAACGGCGACTACTTCCGCTGGGAATCGCTCTGGCCGCGTCTGGCGCGGATGTTCGACATGGACTGCGCCCCGCCGGTACCCACCCCGCTCGGCCAATACATGACCGACAAGGCGGAGCTCTGGCGCCGGATGGTCGCGCGGCACGGACTGCAGGACATCGCCTGGGAGCAGCTCGTCTCCTGGCCGTTCGCCGACTTCATCTTCAACTCGGGGTTCGACAACGTCTCGAGCACCATCAAGGCGCGGCAGGCGGGATTTCACGACTGCATCGACACCGAGGAGATGTTCCGGCTGTTCTTCGCCCATCTGCGCCACGAGCGGGTCATTCCGACATGAAGGGCCGGGGCTCTGCCCCGAACCCCGCCGGGGTCGGGCGACCCCGGACCCGCCAGACCAGACAGTAGTAGCCCGCCTGCAGCACGAACATCGTCGCGAAGGTCGCGGCGAAGGCGAACCAGATGCCGTCCAGGCCGCGCACGCGTGCCAGCACCGTCGCGACCGGCACCTCGACCGTCGCGATCGCCGCGATCGACAGGGCCATCGGCGCCAGCACCGTCCCGCTCGCGCGCATCACGCCCGCGAACACGCCCGCCATGCCGAACAGGATCGTGCTCCAGGCCACCACGTCCAGCAGATGCGTGGCCGTGCGCACCACCGGCGGGCTGGTCAGCAACAGGCTGAGCATCGGCGCCGCGACCACGTAGGCCACCAGGATCAGGCCGCCGGTGATCACCACGTTCATGCCCAAGCCCGTCCGGGTGATCGCGTCCAGCGTGTCGCGCCGCCCGGCGCCGATCGCCTGCGCCGCCAGCACCGAGGCGGTGATCGAGATCGAGAACGCCGGGAACTGAAGATAGGTGAGCAGCACGTTCACCGCGCCGTAGGCCGCCGTGGCATCCGCGCCGAACCGGTTGACCAGGCCGAGCAGCACCAGCTCGGCCACCGACATGGTGATCATCTGCGCCGAACTCGGCAGCCCCAGATGCAGGATCTCCGCGACCACCGACCGGTCCACGCGCAGCCGCCTGGCCAGCGTCCAGTTCGGGGCGAGCGCGTGGCCGCGCCGGCGCAGGTACCAGCCGAGCCAGACCAGCGCGACCACGATCGAGAGCGCGTTGGCCACCGCGGCGCTGACCACGCCGATCCCCGCCTCGATCAGCAGCGGCGTCACCACGACGCCCACGAGCACCGACACCAGCGTCATCCGTAGCGGCGTCTTCGTATCGCCGGTGCCGCGCAGCACCGCCTGCGGCAGGAAGAAGGCGAACAGGATCGGCGCCGCCGCGAAGAACACGCGCGCATACCGCGTCGCCGGCTGCAGGATCACCGCCGGCGTCCCCAGCGCGCGCATGATCGCCGGCGCGAACAGCTCGCCCACCACCGCCACCAGCACGCCCATCAGCAGCGTCGTCGCCAGCGACGTGCCCGCCACCACCCGGATCCGCTCGTCGTCGCCCGCACCGGTCGCGCGGCCCACCAGCACCGACGTGCCCGCCGCCATGCCCATCAGCAGCGAGAACAGCACCAGCATCACCGGAAAGAACGCGGTCGCCGCCGCCAGCGCCCAGGTTCCGATCATCTGGCCCAGGAAGATGCTGTTCAGCGTGCCCGACAGGGACTGCACGACGTTGCTCAGCATCATCGGTCCCAGGAAGACCAGGAACCGGCGCGCCAGCGGATCGAGCCTCAGCATCGGACTGAACCGTTCACTTCCAGGGGACCACTCCCAACCCCGGTGGGCGCCGCCCGTTGCGCACCCCGGACCACTTCACCGGATTTCTCTTATGAGCGCCCACGCCAAGAACCAGTACGCGATGCAGGACCCCCGCACGCAGTATCCGCAACCGAAATTCTCCGAACAGCCGCAATCCGCGCCCGGCCTGTCCAAGGACATGGATCCGAAGCCCGACCATGGCGAAGACTCCTACCGGGGCTTCGGCCGCCTGGCCGGCCGCAAGGCCCTCATCACCGGCGCCGACAGCGGCATCGGCCGCGCGGTCGCCATCGCCTTCGCCCGCGAGGGTGCCGACATCGTGCTGAGCTACCTCCAGTCCGAGGAAGCCGACGCGCGCGAGGTCGTGGCGCTGATCGAGAAGGAAGGCCGCCGGGCGGTCTGCGTGCCCGGCGACATCGGCAGCGAACCGTTCTGCCACGCGCTGATCGAGCGCACCGTGACCGAGCTCGGCGGCATCGACATCCTCGTCAACAACGCCGGCAAGCAGACCGCGGTCAAGAGCATCGCCGACCTCACGACCGATCAGTTCGAGGCGACGCTGCGCACCAACATCATGGCGATGTTCTGGCTGTGCAAGTTCGCCGTGCCGCACATGCCGCCGGGTGCGGCGATCATCAACAGCACGTCGATCCAGGGCTACCAGCCTTCCCCGATGCTGCTCGACTACGCCTGCACCAAGGCGGCGATCGCCAACTTCACCCATTCACTGGCCAAGCAGCTGGCCGAGAAGGGCATTCGCGTCAACGGCGTCGCCCCCGGGCCGGTCTGGACGCCGCTGCAGCCGAGCGGCGGGCAGCCGCAGGAGAAGATCCCCGACCTCGGCAGCGCCGTGCCGCTCGGCCGGCCGGGGCAGCCGGCGGAGCTGGCGCCCGTCTACGTGCTGCTGGCGTCGCAGGAGTCGAGCTACGTGACGGGCGAGATCTACGGCGTCACGGGGGGTAATCACCTGCCGTAGGGCTGGAGCGCTGGGGGCTGGCCCCCAGCGGGTCCTGGGCCACGCCCTGGATCCCCTGGCTGATCTCCATCGAACAGAAGCCGGGCCCGCACATCGAGCAGAAATGCGCGCTCTTGTGGGCGTCCTTCGGCAGTGTTTCGTCATGGAAGGCCCGCGCCGTGTCGGGGTCGAGCGCCAGGTTGAACTGGTCCTCCCAGCGGAAGGCGTAACGCGCGCGGCTGAGCGCATCGTCGCGTTCCTGCGCCGCCGGGTGCCCCTTGGCGAGATCGGCCGCGTGCGCGGCCAGCTTGTAGGTGATGACGCCCGTCTTGACGTCGTCGCGGTCGGGCAGGCCGAGATGCTCCTTGGGCGTGACGTAGCAGAGCATCGCGGTTCCGAACCAGCCGATCATCGCGGCGCCGATGCCCGACGTGATGTGGTCGTAGCCGGGGGCGATGTCGGTCACCAGCGGGCCGAGGGTGTAGAACGGCGCCTCGCCGCAGGTGGCGAGCTGACGGTCCATGTTGGCGCGGATCTTGTGCATGGGCACGTGGCCGGGACCTTCGACCATCACCTGGCAGCCGCGGTCGGAGGCGACGCGCGTGAGCTCGCCCAGCGTGTCGAGCTCGGCGAACTGGGCCCGGTCGTTGCTGTCGGCGATCGAGCCGGGACGCAGGCCGTCGCCGAGCGAGAACGAGACGTCGTAGCGGCGCATGATGTCGCAGATCTCGTCGAAGCGCTCGTAGAGGAAGCTTTCCCGTCCATGGGCCACGCACCAGCGCGCCATCATCGAGCCGCCGCGCGAGACGATGCCGGTGACGCGGCGGGCGGCGAGCGGCACGTGGGCGAGGCGGACGCCGGCATGGATGGTGAAGTAGTCGACGCCCTGCTCGGCCTGCTCGATCAGCGTGTCGCGAAACACCGGCCAGCCCAGCTTGAGCGCGTCGCCGCCGACCTTCTCCAGCGCCTGATAGATCGGGACCGTGCCGATCGGAACCGGCGCGTTGCGCAGGATCCAGCCGCGGATGGCGTGGATGTCGCGGCCGGTGGAAAGATCCATCACCGTGTCCGCACCCCAGCGGATCGCCCAGACCAGCTTGTCGACCTCGTCGGCGACGCCCGAGCTGACGGCGGAGTTGCCGATATTGGCGTTGACCTTGACCAGGAAGTTGCGGCCGATGACCATCGGCTCGAGCTCGGGATGATTGATGTTGGCGGGGATGATGGCGCGGCCGCGCGCCACCTCGTGGCGGACGAACTCGGGCGTGACGAGGTCGGGGATGGAGGCGCCGAAATCCTCGCCGTTCCTGGCGTGATGGCGTGCGGCCTCGCGGGCGAGGTTCTCGCGGTGGGCGACGAACACCATCTCCTCGGTGACGATGCCGGCGCGCGCGAACTCGAGCTGGGTGACGAGCTGCACCTCGCGGCCCTGCCGGAGGCGACGCGATCCGGGGCAGGGCTCGGCCGCGCGGCGGCCGGGCGGCTCGGCGCGGACCGGCTGGCCCGCGATCGTCTCGAAACCGCGCCGGGCGATCCAGCCGTCGCGCAGCAGCGGCAAGCCGGCGCGCAGGTCGATGGGCGCGCCGTCGTCGGTATAGGGACCGGACGCATCGTAGAGCCGGACGGCGGGCAGGACGGGGTCGTCGACGGCGACTTCCCTGAACGGCACCCGGATCGCGGGATGCGAGGGAGCAGGGAGATGGACCTTGCGCGAGCCGCGGATCGGTCCGGTGGTGACGTGGTGAGGGACGGGGGACGTGGCCTGCATGATGGATCTCCTCGTCGCTGGAGACCCGGGATGCGTCGGCATGGCTGAGCCGCGCGAGGAGGTCGTGCGCCGATCCAGTCCCTTCGCCGGCATGACCCGGATCAGGTTCAAAGGGTTCGGCGCGATGCCAATCTCAGCCCCGTTCGGGACACCCCTCGGACACAACGAGCCTGGAGCGCGCGGCGCGCGGCGTCAAGCCTGTCGAGCCCAGGCGGCGATCGCCGCGCCGACCTCGCGCAGGAAGTCTTCCTGCGGCTCCATGTCCATGCCGACGCGGTCGTAGTA
>CAXUBM010000072.1:0-7865 GCA_964249235.1 uncultured Acetobacteraceae bacterium
CTACGTGATCCGCCGCCGGATCGAGAAGGAGGCCATCGCGGCGCAGATTCCCGAATTCTACATCTGCTCGCTGTCGTGCCGCTCGATCATCTACAAGGGCATGTTCCTGGCCGAGCACCTGGTCGATTTCTACCCCGACATCGCCGACCCGCGCTTCGTCAGCCGGTTCGCGATCTATCATCAGCGCTACTCGACGAACACGTTCCCGACCTGGAAGCTGGCGCAGCCGTTCCGGATGGTGGCCCACAACGGCGAGATCAACACCCTGTCGGGCAACGTGAACTGGATGCAGAGCCACGAGACGCGCCTCGCGGCCGCACCCCTCGACCAGTACCTCGCCGACATCAAGCCCGTGGTGCAGGCGGGCAACTCGGATACGGCCTCGTTCGACAACGTCTTCGAGTTGCTGGTGCGCGGCGGCCGCGACGCGCCGATGGCGAAGATGCTGATGGTGCCGCCGAGCACGGGCGGTTCCCGCTCGGTGCCCGAGGCGCAGGCGGCGATGGTGCAATACTGCAACGGCGTCATGGAACCATGGGACGGGCCGGCGGCGATCGCGGCCACCGACGGGCGCTGGGTGATCGCGGGGCTCGACCGCAACGGCCTGCGGCCGCTCCGCTACACGCTGTCGGCGAACAACCTGCTCATCGTCGGCTCCGAGACCGGCATGGTCAAGGTGGCGGACGCCGACGCGATCGCACGCGGCCGGCTGGGGCCGGGGCAGACGATCGGCGTCGATTTGGAGACCGGCACGTTCCACGATGCGGCGAAGCTGAAGGAGATGCTCGCCGCACGGCACGATTACGTCGCCTGGACGAAGCGGACGCGGCAGATCGACAACATCGTGCGCGGCGAGGTCGTCGAGCGGGTGGCATTCGCCGGCGAGGCTTTGCGCCGCCGGCAGCTCGCGGTCGGGGCGACGCTCGAGGAGCTCGAGATGATCCTGCACCCGATGGTGGCCGACGCGGCGGAGGCGACGGGCAGCATGGGCGACGACACGCCGATCGCGGTGCTGTCGGAGCGCTACCGGGGCCTGCACCATTATTTCCGGCAGGCGTTCAGCCAGGTCACCAACCCGCCGATCGACAGCCTGCGCGAGACGCAGGTGATGACGATCAAGACGCGCCTCGGCAATCTCGGCAACATCCTCGAGGAGACCGAGCGCCAGTGCGACATGCTGGCCCTCGACGGCCCGGTGCTGTCGAACGCGGAGTTCGCGGCGCTGATCGAGTTCCTCGGCGAACACGCCGTGGTGATCGACTGCACGTTCGACGCCGGCGAGGGGACGGCGGGTCTGCGCGTCGGCATCGAGCGGATCAGGCGCGAGGCGGAGGAGCACGTGCGCGCCGGCGGCACGCACGTGATGCTGACCGACGAGCACCAGTCGGCGGAGCGGTCGATGATCCCGATGATCCTGGCCACCGCCGCGGTGCACACGCACCTGGTGCGCCAGTCGCTGCGGACGTTCGTCTCGCTCAACGTCCGTTCGGCCGAGTGCCTCGACGTGCACGCCTTCGCGGTGCTGATCGGCGTGGGGGCGACCACCGTCAACGCCTATCTCGCGCAGGAGAGCATCGCCGACCGCCATCGGCGCGGGCTATTCGGCGACATGCCGCTGCGCACCGCCGTGGAACGCTACCGCCGCGCCGTCGACAAGGGATTGCTGAAGGTGATGTCCAAGATGGGCATCTCCGTCCTCGCCTCCTACCGAGGCGGTTTCAACTTCGAGGCGATCGGCCTGTCGCGCGCCTTGGTCGCCGAATTCTTCCCCGGCATGGTCAGCCGGATCTCGGGCATCGGGCTGCCGGGCATCGCCCGCAACGTGCTCGAATGGCACGCGACCGCGTGGGACGAGGACGCCGTGACCCTGCCGGTCGGCGGCCTCTACAAGCTGCGGCGCAGCGGCGAGGTGCATGCCTTCGACGGCGGCCTGATCCACACCCTGCAGACGGCGGTGGCGACCGACAGCTTCTCCACCTACCGGCGCTACGTCGAGGCGGTGCGGCGCCAGAAGCCGGTCTCGCTGCGCGACCTGCTCGACTTCCGCGAGGGGCGCACGCCGATCGCGGCGGAGGAGGTCGAGAGCATCACCGAGATCCGCAAGCGGCTGGTCGCCCCGGGCATCTCGCTGGGCGCATTGGGACCGGAGGCGCACGAGACGCTGGCGATCGCGATGAACCGGATCGGCGCGCGCTCCGATTCCGGCGAGGGCGGCGAGGATGCGTCGCGGTCGAGGCCGCGCGCGAACGGCGACAACGCGTCTTCGGCGATCAAGCAGATCGCGTCGGGACGGTTCGGGGTGAACGCCGAATACCTGAACAACTGCCGCGAGATCGAGATCAAGATGGCCCAGGGCGCCAAGCCCGGCGAGGGCGGCCAGCTGCCGGGCTTCAAGGTCACCGGGCTGATCGCCAAGCTGCGCCACGCGACCGAGGGCGTCAGCCTGATCAGTCCGCCGCCGCATCACGACATCTACTCGATCGAGGATCTGGCGCAGCTCATCTACGATCTCAAGCAGATCAACCCGGACGCCACCGTGTGCGTCAAGCTGGTCGCGCGCTCCGGGATCGGCACGATCGCGGCGGGCGTCGCCAAGGCCCGTGCCGACACGATCCTGATCTCGGGCCATTCGGGCGGCACCGGTGCGGCACCGCAGACCTCGGTGAAATACGCCGGCCTGCCTTGGGAAATGGGACTGGCCGAGGCGCACCAGGTGCTGATGCTCAACCGGCTGCGGCATCGGGTTAAGCTGCGCACCGACGGCGGCATCAAGACCGGACGCGACGTGGTGATCGCGGCGATGCTGGGGGCCGAGGAATTCGGGATCGGAACCGCGTCGCTCGTCGCGATGGGCTGCATCATGGTGCGGCAGTGCCACTCGAACACCTGTCCGGTGGGCGTGTGCACGCAGGACGAGCGGCTTCGCGCCAAGTTCGAGGGCACGCCGCAGAAGGTGATCAACCTGTTCTCGTTCGTCGCCGAGGATGTACGCAACATCCTGGCCGAACTCGGCGTGCGGCGGGTGGCGGACGTGATCGGCCGCACCGACCTGCTCCGCCAGGTCAGCCGCGGCGCCGACTATCTCGACGACCTCGACCTCAACCCGATTCTGGCGCAGGCCGATCCCGGTCCGTTCGCGCGCTACTGCACGCGCGAAGGCCGCAACGAGGTGCCCGACACGCTGGACGCGAGGATGATCGAGGACGCGCAGCCCTTCTTCGCGCACGGCGAGAAGATGCAGCTGCACTACACCGTGCAGAACGTGCATCGCGCCATCGGCACGCGCCTGTCGAGCCACATCTATCGCCGGTTCGGCGCCGAGGCCCTGCAGCCGGGGCACGTGACCGTCAGGTTGCGGGGATCGGTGGGGCAGTCGCTCGGCGCCTTCGCCGTGCGCGGTCTCAAGCTCGAAGTGCTGGGCGACGCCAACGACTATGTCGGCAAGGGCTTGTCGGGGGCCACCATCGTGGTGCGGCCCGCACCCTCGAGCACGCTGAAGAGCCAGGAGAACGCCATCGTCGGCAACACCGTGCTCTACGGCGCGACGGAGGGCGAGCTGTTCGCGGCCGGCCAGGCCGGAGAGCGCTTCGCCGTGCGCAACTCCGGCGCGACGGCGGTGATCGAGGGCTGCGGCTCGAACGCCTGCGAATACATGACCGGCGGCACCGTCGTCGTTCTCGGCGAGGTGGGCGACAATTTCGGCGCCGGGTTCACCGGCGGCGAGGCGTTCGTCTACGACCCGGACGCGCAGTTCGAGAGCCGCGTCAATCGCGACACGCTCGGCTGGACGCGCGTCGACGAGACCGCGGAGACGGTTCTGCGCCGTCTGGTCGAGCGCCACGCGCAGGAGACGGGCAGCCGCTACGCCGCGATGCTCCTGCACGACTGGCCACGCCTGGTCGGGCATTTCTGGCACGTGGTGCCGCACGAGTATGCGAAGGCGCTCGACCGGCAACGCGACGCGGTGACGCCGCTTCGGGCGTGAGCCGTCGCTAACGCCGAACCGCCAGGTGCCGTCATGGAAACGTGATCGCGCCCGGGGGTTAACGCGGGCTCCCGATTCGGATTAATGCCGCGCCATGGTAGCGGCGCAAACAGCCGGGCCAGGAGGAAAGCAATGACCAAGATGTCATGGGGACGCCGTGCGTCCGTCCTGCTGTCGATGACCGCCCTGACCGCGCTCGGCACCGCCAACGCACAGACCTTCACCCCGATCCACCCGCCGGCGGCGCCTCTGGTGACGCGCGGTCCCTACCTCAACGTCTGGCTCAAGAACAGCTCCGGCATCCTTCCGGGGACCTGGCCGCAGCATTGGGACGGCACGGTCAAGGCGATGACCGGCTATGCCTCCATCGACGGGCAGAGCTACCTCTTCCTCGGCGCGCCCGCCACCACGCCCCCGGTCCAGCACACGATGACGCAGACATCGCTGACGACCACGGCGACGCAGTCGATCTTCACCTTGACCGGCGGCGGCGTGAAACTGACCGTCGATTTCCTGTCGCCGGTCGAGGCGACCGACATCAAGCGGCTCAGCATGCCGCTGTCCGACATCCGGCTGACCGCGGTCAGCGCCGACGGCGCCACCCATACGGTCAGCGTCTATTTCGACATCTCCGCCGAGTGGGCCAGCGGCAACGAGACCGCCTACGTCAACTGGGCGCCGCAGACGATCAAGCTGAGCAGCGACGGCGCCGCGGCGAGCGGCACGCTGACGGCGTGGACGGTCAAGCCGACACATCCCACCGTGTTCCAGCAGACCGGCAACTTCGCCGATTGGGGAACGGTGCTGTGGGCGACCCAGTCCGACGACGGCGTCACGGTCCAGAGCGGGGAGGACACCGCAGTGCGCGGCCAGTTCCTGGCCAACGGCGTGCTCACCGACTCCGAGGACGAGAACCAGCCGCGCGCCATCAACAACGAGTATCCGGTGTTCGCCTTCGCCAAGACGTTCGGCATGGTCGGCACGACCGCGACCAATCCGTTCACCTTGCTCATCGGACGTGTCCGCACTCCGGCGATCAACGATCTCGGCACGCCGATCAACTCGCTCTGGACGCAGTATTTCTCCTCCTACCAGGCGATGCTCGCCTTCGCCTACAAGGATGCCGACGACGCGGCGAGGCGGGCCAATAAGCTCGACGCCAGGCTCGCCCAGGCGGCGACCGCGATCGGCGGCTCGCACTATGCCAGCTTGATCGCGCTCTCCCTGCGGCAGGCGGTCGCCGCGACCGAGCTGACCGGCACGAAGAAGGACCCCTACCTGTTCCTCGAGGAGATCAGCAGCAGCGACAACGTCCAGACCGTCGACGTCCTCTTCCCGTCGATGCCGGCGTTTCTCTACGTCAACCCCGAGCTGGTCCGCTACCTGATCGAGCCGGTCATCGACTACGCCGCCTCCGGGCAGTGGCCGGCGCTCTATTCGCCGCACGATCTCGGTCAGCTCTACCCCAACGCCAGCGGCCACAATGACGGCGGCGGCGAGAACATGCCGGTCGAGGAAACGGCCAACATGCTGATCATGGCCGATGCCTACATGCAGCACGTCTCGGCCTCGGAGGCCGCGACCTACGCCAACGCGCACTACGCGCTGTTCAAGCAATGGGCCGACTACCTCAACACCGTGCCGTCGGGCGTTTCCTATTCCAACGCCGTCGATCCCCAATACCAGAACCAGACCGACGACTTCGCCGGCTTCGTCGCCCACAGCGTCAACCTGGCGCTGAAGGGGATCAGCGGCATCGCCGCCTTCGCCCAGATCGCCAACATGGCGGGCGTCGCCGCGGACGCGACCTACTATCAGGCCCAGGCCCAGCAGGGGATCGCGACCTGGGCGGGGCTGGCCCAGAACAGTGACGGCAGCCACCTGCTGCATACCTACCGGGAGCCGGCCAACAGCTACAGCCCGGACACGACGGGCGAGTCGGACAGCGACTGGAGTCTGCTCTACAACTCGTTCCCGAACCGGCTGCTCGGCCTCGGCCTGATCCCGAACGCCATCCTGCAGGAGGAGGCGGCGTTCTTCATCACGCAGGAGCAGCCGCTCGGCGTGCCCCTGCAGCCCGAGACGCTCGACGAGGGCGGCGTGCAGACGACGATCGCCAAGTCGGACTGGGATCTGTGGACGGCAGCGGCGCTCGAGAACGCGACGCTGCAGCAGAACATCGTCGACGAGGTGTACGACTACGCCAACACCACGCAGTCGGGCAATCCGTTCCCCGACCTCTACGATCCGACCGGCAAGACGTCCTTCAACCAGTTCGAGGCGCGGCCGGTCCAAGGCGGCCTGTTCGCGCCGCTGCTGGTCGAAGGGCAGTAGAACCGCGGGCGTCTGCGCAGCACGCCTCGGGCGTAAACGCCCCTGGACCCCGCCGACCGCACGCCCGTAGAACGGGTGTTTGGGGACCAGTCCCCAACGGGCGCCAGGGGCGGAGCCCCTGCCCTTCTCCGGCCTAGGGGACTACTCATGGCGAAATCAGTCCGCGTCGCCTACGGTGCCGGCCAGATCGCGCTCGACCTGCCGGAGGGCGCGCGGCCGACGATCATCCGCAAGCGCGAACTGGCAACGCTCGCCGACCCGAACGATGCCGTGGCCACGGCGCTGGATCCGTTGGCGGCGATCGCGCGCGGGCGGTCGAGCGCCTGCATCCTGATCTGCGACGTCACCAGGCCGGTGCCGAACGGGCTGTTCCTGCGGCCGATGATCGAGCGGCTCCTGGCGGCGGGGATCGCCCTCGAGGCGATCACGGTGCTGGTGGCGACGGGACTGCATCGGCCCAATCTCGGCGCCGAGCTGGAGCGGGTGCTGGGCGACCCCTGGGTGTCGGCGCACGTGCGGGTGATCAACCATGACGCCCGGGCGCCCGCCGACCACGTCGATCTCGGCCGGACGGTCGCCGGCGACGTGCCGATCCATCTCGACCGGCGCCTGGTCGAGGCCGACCTGAAGATCGCGACCGGGCTGGTCGAGCCGCACTTCATGGCCGGCTGGTCGGGCGGGCGCAAGGTGATCGCGCCCGGCGTCGCCGGCGAGGCCACCATCCGCACCTTCCATTCGGCCCGCTTCATGGAGCACCCGTTCGCCTCGCAATGCCGGCTCGACGGCAATCCGCTGCACCAGGCGCAGCTCGAGATCGTGGAGCGGCTCGGACCGGTTTGGGCGCTGAACACGGTGCTCGACGAGGAGCGCCGCCTCGTGCACGTCAATTTCGGCGAGATCGTCGGCAGCCATCTCGAGGCGGTCGGGTTCGCCCGGCGCTCGACGGTGGTCGAGGTGGGGCGGCGTTTTCGGACCGTGGTGACCTCGTCGGCCGGGCACCCGCTCGACCGGACCTACTACCAGACGGTCAAGGGAATGGTGACGCCGCTCGACATCCTCGAGCCGGGAGGGACGCTGATCATGGCCTCCGAGTGCGCGGAGGGGATCGGCTCGGCGGCGTTCGCGGCGTCCCAGGCCAGGCTGATCGCGCAGGGCCCGGAGCGCTTCCTGAACGGGCTGTGGGCCAAGACGCTCGCCGACATCGACGAGTGGCAGACCGAGATGCAGCTCAAGCCGATGCGGGCCGGCACGGTGCAGCTCTACGCGACGGGGTTGTCGGCCGACGAGCGCGCGCTGACCGGCGTGGCGATGGTGGACGACCCCTCGGCCGCCATCCGCGACGCGATCGCGCGGCACGGCGATCCCGAGCTGGCGATCATTCCGGAGGGGCCCTACGTGGTGCCGCGGGCCGGACTCGCGGCGTGACGCGCCTGCGCGGATTGCGGGCGCTCACACTCGCCGCCCTCGTGGCGGTGCCGTTCTGCATCGTGTTCGGGGACCGGCCGGTGGCGAGCACGATGCACGGCTTGGGGCGGCCGGCGTGGGC
>CAXUBM010000073.1:0-7862 GCA_964249235.1 uncultured Acetobacteraceae bacterium
CACCATGATCGACGCGCTCGCCCCGGCGTCGACCGCCTTCGGCGAGCGCGTCCGCTCGGGCGGCAGCCTCGCCGACGCGGTTGCCGCCGCCGCCGCCGCCGCCGCCGCGGGGACCAGGTCCACCGTTCCGATGATCCCCAAGCGCGGCCGCGCCAGCTACCTCGCCGACCGCGTCATCGGCCATCCCGATCCGGGCGCATCCGCCGTCGCCGTCTGGCTCGCCGCCCTGCGCGACCACCTGTCCGACGCCTCGCCGTGATCCCGCTGGCGCTCGCCTCGCTGCTCTGGGTCGGCGTTCATCTCGGCATCGCAGGCTCGCGCCTGCGCAACCGCGTCGTCGCCGCCCTCGGCGAAGGAGGCTTCGGAAGCCTGTTTTCCGTGCTCTCCGTCGTCTCGATCGGCCTGCTCTGCGCCGCCTACGACGGCGCCCCGGTCCGACCGCTCTGGCTCGCCCCCGCCTGGCTGCTCTGGCTGCTTGCCGCGGTGATGCTCGCGGCCTCCATCCTGTTCGCGGGCTCGGTGATGGTCCGCAACCCCACCGCCATCGGCGGCGCCGGCGCCGAGCCGCGCGGCATCGTGCGCCTCACCCGCCATCCGATGCTGTGGAGCTTCACCCTCTGGGCCGCCGTCCACATCGTCGGCAGCGGCGACGAAGCCTCGCTGCTCTTCTTCGGCGCCTTTCTGGTGACCGCCGCCGCCGGCATGCCGTCCATCGACGCCAAGCTCGCCGCCCGCGATCCCGCCGCCTGGCAGCGCCTCGCGGCGACGACCTCGATCACCCCAGGCGGCCGCGGCTGGCACTGGCCGGGGATCGCTCCCATCGGGGCCGGCTCGGCACTGTGGGTGGTGCTGTTCGTGGCGCACCCTCACGTCTTCGGTGTCTCGCCGGTGAGGTAGGACGGGGCTCCGCCCCGAACGACGGCGCGGGACGCGCCCCCGACCCGCCGGTCGGGACGCACCAGGTCCTGCAAGCCCCGCCCCTAAGCCGACGGCAGCCCCGGAACCGCGATGCCGAGCGTTTGCAGCACCAGGATCAGGTTCAACGCCAGCACCAGCACCGTCGCGACCACCGCGAGCAGCGTCACCGACCGACCCGTGCGGAACGCCCCCATCACGTCCGGCCGGCGCGCGAGCACCACGAGCGCGATCATCGGCACCGGCAGCGCCAGGCTGAGCACCACCTGGCTGAGGATCAGGCAGCGAGTCGCGTCGAACCCCAGCGCGACGACGACGAAGGCCGGCACCATGGTGACCAGCCGGCGCACCCAGAGCGGGATCCGGAAGCCCACGAACCCCTGCATGATCACCTGCCCCGCCATCGTTCCCACCACCGAGCTCGACACGCCGGAGGCGAGCAGCGAGATCAGGAAGATCGAGGCCGCGCCCACGCCCAGCAGCGGCACCAGCGTGTGGTAGGCGGTGCCGATGTCGGCGACCCCCGAATGGCCGGCATGGAAGGCCGAGGCCGCCATCATCACCATCGCGGCGTTCACCGCCCCCGCCAGCGTGAGTGCCACGACCGTCTCGCGGTTGGAAAAGCGCACCAGCATGCGGCGCTCGCCCTCGTTTCGCGCCGCGGCCCGGCCCTGGGTCAGGCCGGAATGCAGATAGATCGCGTGCGGCATGACGGTCGCGCCGATCATGCCCACCGCCAACGTGATCGAAGCCGCGTCGGGCAGCGCGGGAATGACGAGATGGGCGGCGGCACGCCCCCAATCAGGCGGCGAGATCACCACCTCGAGCAGGTAGCAGACGCCGATCACCGACACGAGGCCGCCGATGAACAGCTCCATCGGCCGGAAGCCGCGGCCGGCGAGCACCAGGATCGCGTAGACCAGCACGCCGGTGACCAGCATCCCGTCCAGCAGCGGCAGGCGGAGCAGCAGCGACAGCCCGATTGCGCCGCCGAGAAACTCCGCGAGATCGGTCGCCATCGCCGCGACCTCGCTGATCAGCCACATCGCCAGCACCACCGGGCGCGGAAAGTGCAGCCGGCACAGCTCGGCGAGATTGTGGTTGGTGGCGATGCCGACCCGCGCCGACACGGCCTGGAAGAGCATCGCGATCAGGTTGGCGGCGAGCACCACCCAGAGCAGGGCGTAGTTGTACTGGGAGCCGGCCTGGATGTTGGTCGCGAAGTTGCCGGGATCCATGTAGGCGACCGACGCGATCACGGCGGGCCCCGCGAACAGCAGCGCCGAACGGGGGCCGCCGCGCCTGCTGCCGTCGAGCACCGCGCGAATCGAGGCGGTGGTGCCGCCGATCTCGTCCTCGCAAACCGCCGAACCACCCGCCATGCCGCCTTCCCTCTCCTCAGGTGTAGCCTATGCTACACTTTAGGTGGTCCGTTTGCATCTCCCGGCAAGGGGCGCCGAGGTGCCAGGGCGCCGGGCGGCCGCGCGGTCGCGCGTGGCACCCCCATTGGTATTGGCGCATGCCTCGACTAGAAGGACCGCGTGTGCACCGTCGTCTTCTATCTTCGGCCCGGCGCGGCCTGGCCCTTGCTTGTGGGGGCCAACCGCGACGAGCGACTGGATCGCCCCTGGCAATGGCCCGCCGCCCACTGGCCCGACCAGCCCGACGTGATCGGCGGCCTCGACGTGCCCGGCGGCGGCACGTGGAAGGCGGTCAACGGCGCGGGCGTGGTGGCGGTGGTGCTCAACCGCGTCGGCTCGCTCGGCCCGGCGCCCAACAAGCGCAGCCGCGGCGAACTGCCGCTGCTGGCGCTGCGCGAGGCGAGCGCCGAAGCCGGCGCCCGCCGCGTCGCCGAGATCGAGGCGGCGCAATGGCGTTCCTTCAACATGGTCGTCGCCGACCGCGACGGCGCCTGGTTCCTGCGCGGCCTCGGCTACGGCCATCCCGAGATGCATCCGTTCGCGCCCGGCCTGCACATGCTGGCCGCCGGCGAGCCCGACGACCCGCACACGCCGCGGATCGCGCGCCACCTGCCGCGCTTCGACAAGGCGCGCCTGCCCGAGCCGCCCGAATGGGGTGACTGGCCATCGCTGATGTCGGACCGCTCGCTGCCGGCCGGTTCGGAGATGAACATTCCGCCGCGCACCGGCTTCGGAACGTCTTCCTCCTCGCTCCTCGGCG
The DNA here is from genome assembly GCA_964249235.1 of uncultured Acetobacteraceae bacterium. GTDB lineage: Bacteria > Pseudomonadota > Alphaproteobacteria > Acetobacterales > Acetobacteraceae > CAXTPV01. The sequence continues at coordinate 3,097 of CAXUBM010000073.1, forward strand.
TCCCGGGCCAGGGCGCAAACCGCGACCGGCCGCACTGGCTGTTCACGGCGGGCCCTCCGGACAAGGCGGGCTTCGAGGAAGTCAACCTTTAGGACGGCGCCGGAGTGCCGCCGGATCCGTCCGCATCATGCCACCCACCACCACCCTTCGGGAGCCCGTAACATGGCGCGGCGTCGACAGCTCTACGAAGGCAAGGCCAAGATCCTCTTCGAGGGACCCGAGCCGGGCACGCTGGTCCAGTATTTCAAGGACGACGCCACCGCCGGCAACGGCGCCAAGACCGGCGTGATCACCGGCAAGGGCGTGCTCAACAACCGCATCAGCGAACACCTGATGATGCGTCTGCACGACATCGGCGTGCCCACCCACTTCATCCGCCGGCTCAACATGCGCGAGCAGCTGATCCGCGAGGTCGAGATCATCCCGCTCGAGGTGATCGTCCGCAACGTCTCCGCCGGCTCGCTGGCCAAGCGCCTGGGCATCCCCGAAGGCACCCGCCTGCCGCGCTCGATCCTCGAATACAGCTACAAGAACGACGCGCTCGGCGACCCGATGGTGGCCGAGGAGCACATCACCGCCTTCGGCTGGGCGTCGACCGCCGACATGGACGACATCGTCTCGCTGACCCTGCGCGTGAACGACTTCCTGTCGGGCCTGTTCCTGGGCGTCGGCATCACGCTGGTCGACTTCAAGCTCGAGTTCGGGCGCCTGTGGGAAAACGAGGACATGCGCATCGTCGTCGCCGACGAGATCAGCCCCGACAATTGCCGCCTGTGGGACACCAAGACCAACGAGAAGCTCGACAAGGACCGCTTCCGCCGCGACCTCGGCCGCGTCGAGGAGGGCTACCAGGAGGTCGCGCGCCGGCTCGGCATCCTGCCGGAGGCGGGCAACAACGACCTCAAGGGGCCGGAGCTGATGCAGTGACGCCCGAGCAGGCGAGGCCGGGGGCTCCGCCCCCGGACCCCACCGCTCACGTCAGGGCGCGGGTGACGGTGATGCTCAAGGACGGCGTGCTCGATCCGCAGGGACAGGCCATCGGCCACGCGCTGCACCAGTTGGGCTTCGGCGAGGTCGGCGCGGTGCGGGTCGGCAAGGTGATCGAACTCGATCTGGTCGGCGACGCCGGCGCGGACCCCGCGCGATTGGAGGACATGGCCCGCCGCCTGCTCGCCAACACCGTCATCGAGACCTACCACGTGGAGATCCTGCCATGATCCGCACCGCCGCCCTTGCGCTTGCCGCGCTGACGCTCGCCGCCCCGCTGGCCCACGCCCAGCGCATCTCCCGGCTGACCGGCGAGAAGCTGCTCGAAGCCTGCAGCAGCGCCAAGGGCAAGCTGATCTGCGAAGGCTACATCAGCGGAGTCGCCGACGGCATCGCCGGGGCCGAGAAGCACATGACCCGCGAGCAGGGCCAGGGCTTCGCTGGCGCCACCTGCATCCCCAACGAGACCTCCGCCAACCAGCTCCACCAGACGGTCGTCAGCTACCTGCGCGCCCACGCCGATGCCGGCCCGAAGCCGGCCGCGGTGTCGACCTTCGACGCCCTGCACGACGCCTATCCCTGCAAGACCCAGTGATGCGCGCGGCCATCGTCGTCTTCCCCGGCACCAACCGCGAGGTCGACATGGCGATCGCGCTCGAGCGCGCGACCGGGCGCCCCGCTGCCACGGTCTGGCACAAGGACACCTCGCTTCCGGACCGCCTCGACCTGGTCGTGCTCCCGGGCGGCTTCTCTTATGGCGACTACCTCCGCTGCGGCGCGATGGCGGCGCACTCGCCCGTGATGGGCGCGGTTCGCGCCTTCGCCGCCGCCGGCGGCCACGTGCTCGGCGTCTGCAACGGCTTTCAGATCCTGACCGAGGCCGGCCTTCTGCCCGGCGCCCTGCTCCGCAACGCCGGCCTGCGCTTCCTTGCCCAGGACTGCCGCCTGCGCGTCGAGCGCACCGACACCGCGTTCACCCGCTCCTACGCACCCGCTCAGGTCATCCAGGCGCCGCTGGCGCACGGCGATGGCAACTACGTCTGCGACGACGACGTGCTGGCCGAGCTGGAAGGGGAGGGCAGGGTGATCTTCCGCTACCTCGACAATCCCAACGGCAGCCGCAACGCGATTGCCGGCATCGTCAGCCCCAACCGCCGCGTCCTCGGCCTGATGCCCCACCTCGAAGACATGGTGGACGCCGAGATCGGCGGCACCGACGGGCTGCCCATGTTCGCGGGTCTGCGGGCGCCGCGCCCAGCCGGATCGAGCCGCGAAGCGGATCGATGGGGCAGCGCCCCTGGCCTCGCCTGATGGAGCAGCTCGCCCGAGACTTCGGCCTGAGCCCCGAGGAGTGGGGCTCACTCCTCGCCATCCAGGGCCGAGACCCCACCCTGACCGAGCTCGGCATCTTCAGCGTCATGTGGTCCGAGCACTGCTCCTACAAATCCTCCCGCGTCTGGCTCCGCCGGCTCCCCACCACGGCGCCCTGGGTCATCCACGGCCCCGGCGAGAATGCCGGCGTCGTCGACATCGGCGACGGCCTGGCCGCCGTCTTCAAGATGGAAAGCCACAACCACCCCAGCTTCATCGAGCCCTACCAGGGTGCGGCGACCGGCGTCGGCGGCATCATGCGCGACGTCTTCACCATGGGCGCCAGGCCGATCGCCAACCTCGACGCCCTGCGCTTCGGCTCGCCCACGAACCCGGCCACCAGGCGCATCGTCGACGGCGTGGTGCGCGGCATCGGCGGCTACGGCAACTGCGTGGGCGTGCCCACGGTCGGCGGCGAGGTGAACTTCCACCCCGCCTACGACGGCAACCCGCTGGTCAACGCGATGACCGTCGGCATCGCCCGTCGCGACCGCATCTTCCTCAGCGCCGCCGCCGGCATCGGCAATCCGGTGGTCTATGTCGGCGCCATGACCGGCCGCGACGGCATTCACGGCGCCACCATGGCCTCGGCCGAGTTCGGCGCCGATTCGACGGAGAAGCGCCCGACGGTTCAGGTCGGCGACCCCTTCACCGAGAAGCTCCTCATCGAGGCCTGCCTGGAACTGATGGAGACCGACGCGATCGTCGCCATCCAGGACATGGGTGCCGCCGGCCTGACCTCGTCCTCGGTCGAGATGGCCGGCCGCGGCGGCGTCGGCATCGCGCTCGACCTCGACGCGGTGCCGCAGCGCGAGCCCGGCATGACCGCCTACGAGATGATGCTGTCCGAAAGCCAGGAGCGCATGCTCATGGTGCTGCGGCCCGACCGCGAGGCGCTCGCCCGCGCGATCTTCGCCAAATGGGACCTCCAGTTCGCCGTGATCGGCCGGCTGACCGACACCGGCCGCATCGTCGTCCGCCACCGCGGCCGCGTCGAGGCGGATATCGCCCTCGACCCGCTGGCCGAGAAGGCGCCGCTCTACCACCGTCCGACCGAGGACGGTCCGCGTCCCGCGCCGCTCGGCCCGGTCGACGACCCGGCCGGCCTCGGCGATGCCCTCCTCCGCCTGGTCGGCTCGCCCGACCTCGCCTCGCGCGCCTGGGTCTACCACCAGTATGACAGCGCCATCGGTGGCCAGACCGTCCGCCGCCCCGGTGCCGCCGACGCGGCGATCGTGCGCCTGCCCGGACTCCGGCGGGCCTTGGCGCTGACCACCGACTGCACGCCCCGCTATTGCGCCGCCGACCCGCGCGCCGGCGGCGCGCTGGCGGTGATCGAGGCCTGGCGCAACATCACCGCCACGGGCGCGACGCCGCTCGCCGTCACCGACAACCTCAATTTCGGCAATCCCGAGAACCCGGTCGTCATGGGCCAGTTCGCGCGCGCCATCGAGGGCATGGCCGAGGCCTGCACCGCCCTCGACTTCCCCGTCGTGAGCGGCAACGTCTCGCTCTACAACGAGACCCGCGGCGCCGACGGGGTGGCGCGCGCCATCCTGCCCACGCCCGCGATCGGCGGCTTGGGCGTGATCGAGGACGCCGCCCGCGCCGCCGGCATCGCGCTCCATCCCGGGCTCGCGCTGCTGCTGGCAGGCGAGCCACGCGGCGCCCTCGGCCAGTCCCTCTGGCTGCGCGAGATCGTCGGACGCGAGCAGGGCCTGCCCCCCGAACCGGACCTCGCGGCGGAGAAGCGGGTCGGTGGCTTCGTCCGCGCCCTGATCAACGACGGCCACGTCGCCGCCTGTCATGACGTCTCCGACGGCGGCCTGCTGGGCGCGGTCGCCGAGATGGCGCTCGCCGGCGACTGCGGCGCCCGTCTCGCCGCACCCGAGACCGGCCTCGCGCCGCACGAATACTGGTTCGGCGAGGAGGGCGCCCGCTACGTGCTGGCCGTTCGCGACCCTGACGCGGTCCGATCGGCCGCCGCATCCCACGGCGTGCCGCTGGCGACCCTGGGCCACACCACCGGGACGGGCGCCGGTTTGACACTGCCGGACGGGCTCACGATATCGCTGACGCGGCTTCGGGACGCGCACGACGCATTCTTCCCGTCGCTGATGGGCAGCTAGGGACCAGACCGATGCCGATGAGTGCGTCCGAGATCGAGGCTCTGATCCGCGAATCGATTCCCGACGCGGCGGTCACCATCGACGACCTTGCCGGCGACGGCGACCACTATGCCTGCACGGTGGTCAGCGAAGCCTTCCGCGGCCGCTCGCGCATCCAGCAGCACCAGATCGTCTATGCGGCGCTGCGTGGCCGCATGGGACAGGAACTGCACGCGCTGGCCCTGCAAACCTCGGCCCCAATCTGAACCTCAGCCCCAATCCAAACCTCAGGCCCAATCT
>CAXUBM010000074.1:0-1640 GCA_964249235.1 uncultured Acetobacteraceae bacterium
CCGATCTTTTAGATGCCGGACGATGCCCACGATCCACTTGTTAGTCAGAGCGTTAGTTACCACTCTCCCGGAGAGGGAACGCGTTGAAGAGTTATTGGGGGTGGTAAGATGAGAACGACAGATCAGGCAGAACAGCTGTCGCCCTATGGGAGCCCCATCGTCTGCGGCACAGACGCAATACCCAGGGCCTCGCAGGACGTAGCCCCCTCATCATCCACGGTGACGCGAGTGTGGTCGCCGGTGGACGGGTTTGTTTTGGCCATAACGATTAGCATGTTAATGTGGGCGGCCTTCGTCGGGCTGAGCTGGTTTGTCTGGTCGATACTTTAGGACACCGATTGACCGTACGGTGGTCGCGCCCAGATGTGTGTCCCTGGCGCGAAGAAGGAGCGCCACCGTGCAGCGGTCAGACGCTCCTTCCCCACTCGTGTCGCCGCGACGGTGACCACGTGGCTCGGTCAGACTGCCGCTTCGAGAGACGTGTGGCTAGCGTAGTAACCTCAAGGGGGAGGGGGGTCGCGACGTCGTGGAGCAAACTCCCACATTATCACGCCACCGCCGCAGGCATGTCGTCCCGGACCTGCCGCAGGGTGGCTATCAGCTGCGCCATGACCGACATTCGGCCACCAACGACGCAGTCATAGTTGCGCTCCTCGACCGGTGTCTCGGGCCAGTTGCCGAGTTCGAATTCCGCCTTGAGAAGCAGCGCGGTAAGGCTTTCGGCCTGGCACCGGTTCACCCAGTTCATCAGCCAAACCTGTTCGGCGAGGCGCGTGCGGTTCTGCATGAGCCGGCGGCGATGCTCGGGGCCAGCTACGTCGTATTCCTCGCGCCACTCCGTCAGCAACGCGATCGCGTCGATCAGTTCCGCGTCGGACTGAGACAGCGACGCTGGCTCAAATGGGCCGCTCATGTCCGATTTCCCTCAGTTACCGTGAACCGTAAGGCGGCCTTGATGGTTGCCGGCTTCTGCTCAAGCAGGTGCGCGTAACCCCGTGCGAGGTCGGCGAAGTGACCTACCATTGGCCCATAACCGGCGAGCGTCTACTCAACGAGTGCGACCGCGGTCCTGAGATTGCTCTGCACCATCCGGAGATGAAGCTCCTCAGGTCGCAAACAAGAGACGACAAGATGATCTCGGACTCAGTGCCGGAGCCTGATCCCAGCAGGTCGAGATCTCAGGTTGCCGCGCTCCGCACCTTCGCTCGCCAACCCTCGATGATCGTCGCCTAAGTTGCCTGAACACCTTGACCAGAGCGGCTTGCTGCTCCCCCCGGGCTGGCAGGTTGTCGGCCGCGTCGTGTTCCTCGTTGGTTCAAGCGCTTGTTCGGCCAGTAGTAGAGCCGCAGGTCGCCGTATTCGAGCCGGTCGAACTTGGCGCAGGCTTCGATCAGGAGACGTCGGATGATACGTTCTCAGCGCATCGCGCCGACCGTTGCGGCGAGCACCAGGATATTAGGGCCGCCGAGCATGACGGCGCGGCGCACGGCATCAGTGTAAAACCCCTGGCTTGTTCACCTCAGGGTTGGGGTCAGGCCAAGCTTGGTGGTGTGACACCTTGTCCCGCCGCAACATGCATAATTCTAAACGCATGCTCTCTGATGACGCGCAATCGAAAAGTTGCGGCGGACAACCTGCCA
>CAXUBM010000074.1:1740-4403 GCA_964249235.1 uncultured Acetobacteraceae bacterium
TGCGGCAACCATACGCCCTCTCCCGTGTCGAGCATCGTACAAACCCCTCTTCGTTATTACAGACGAGCAGGCTACCGTTGCTTTCTGGCCCAAGGCTGAGAGCAATGGACGAGCAGCAGATTGACGTAAACGTTTCGGTTACAGACGCTCAACTGGTTGCGATCGATCACTTTCGCGACGACAGGCAACTCCCCTCTCGTGAAGCCGCAGTTAGGTGGTTGATCGACATCGCATTGGAGTCCGTGACCGGCTCGGGACGGCGATTTTGGGATAGACCGCTCAGTAGCGGATCCAAAGTAGCTCGGCCGTGGGGTCAGAACCCAGCTGATCTCCAACCTGCGCTTCGTCCGACCGAGCCTCGGGCCGGCGATTAAACGTAGGCGGCGCACCACGCGCGACATGCTGGCGGGATGGAAGCGCTTGCCCCGTAAGCCTCTGTGTCGCGTCAGAGATCGGCGAGCGTCGAGCCCGACATTCCGCTCCGCCCGGGCTCCGGACCGCGGAAGCACTCCGCAAATGGGGCCTGCGCTTCGATAGGCTGTTCGCCAAACGCGTTGAAGCGGCGCCGACCGGGCCCAGTAGACAAATGGCACCTCGACGAGGTGTTCATCTGCATCCGCGGCAAGCTGCACTATTTCTGGCGTGCGGTCGTTCAGGACGGGGCACGTGCTCGACATCCTGGAGCAGAGCCGGCGCAGCGCGAAGGTAGCCGAGCGCTTCTTTCGGAAACTGCCCAGGGGTCTGCAATCCCTGCCGCGTTTGATCGTCACCGACAAGCTGCGCAGCTACACTGCCGCCAAGCGCGAGATCCTGCCGCACGTGGAGCATCGACAGAGCAGATGCCTCAACAATCGGGCGGAGGTCTCGCACCAGCCGACGTGACACGAGAACGGCAGATGCAACGCTTCGAGGCAGCGCGACACGCACAGCGGTTCCTTTCCACTCACACTCGGATTCACAACCACCTCCAGCATCGCCGTCGCCGCTTGAACGCCACCGACTCTGGCATCGCTCGTGATGTCGCGTTCCGCGCCTGGCGGGAAGTGACCGATGGCCGCCGCTGTGTGACGCCTCCCAAGGCCGCGCCCGCTCTCACCTTTCCGCCACCAACTTGAGAACGCCCTTCCACTTCCACGACGGCGCCAGGACGGTCTGGCTGCCGAAGTCGCAGGTGACGTGGCACCCGGACGACAACGTCATGGTGGTGCCGTATTGGCTCGCCAAGGACGAAGAGCTGATCTGATGGACAGTCGCCGTTCGCCTGTTAGACTCAGGTATGCGACATGCGCTTCCGTTGGTGCTTGGCCTTGGCGTCGGAGACTGGTGTTGGTCCCGGGCAACCGGGATCGTTTTTACCGGTTGGGCGCTGCCCATCGGCGGTAGCCTGTTAGTGCTGGTGATCGGCTGGTTCTACACCGTGCTGCGCCCGCGGCCCGACATCGCCGAGACGGCGTGCTACGGCGGCTTGTGGGTGCTGTTCACAGCGTTCGGCGCGGTGCAGACCTATCTCGGCGCTGCCAGCTCGAGACCGCTGCTGGATGCGGCCTACGTGCGCCTTGAGGACTGGGCGGGCTTTCATTGGCTCGCCTGGACTGCGTTCGTGCGCGCCCGTCCGACGCTCAATCTAGTGCTGCGGCTCGCCTACGACAGCCTGATGCCGCAGCTGTTGGTGTCCGTGTTTCTGTTCGCGGCGCTTCGATGCTCCGGCCGCAACTTGGAGCTGCTGGCAAACGCGACCGTGGCGATCTGCCTGACCACGGTGACCGCGGCGCTAATGCCGGCTCTCGGCCCTTGGGCGTTCTATCACACGGGCGCACGGAACAACGACGACCTCGCCTACATCGCGCCGCTCCTCGCGCTGCGCCACGGTGGGCCGCTCTCGTTCCCGATCGCCGAGATGAAGGGGCTCGATTGCTTCCCGTCGTATCACACGGTGCTCGCGATCCTTTTCGTCTACGCGCACCGCGGGCTGCGCTGGTCGTTACCGATGATCGGCGCCGCGAATGCCGTAATGTTGGTCTCGATCCCGTCGGAAGGCGGCCACTACCTGACTGATATGCTGGGCGGCGCAGCTGTCGCGCTCGGCTCGATTGGGCTCGTTTGGATGATCCGGCGCGCCGCGCAATCAGCTGGTCAAGCTGTTCTGGCACGCTGAATTGGAACTTCAGGGAATGACGGACGCGTTGTAACCACCTCCAGCTTCGCCGTCACCGCTTGAACGCCGACGACCAACGACCTGTCACTTATCGCAGCTGCGCCAGCGTGTATCGAGTGAAGATTTTCGACCTTGAGATCATGCTTTGTGCACTGGAGCAGCGATGGGCAAGCCAAGCGCGAGTCGGGGCGCCTCGGAAGGCACTCGTTCTAGTCGGATGAGGACCTTCCCCTTTCTCCGGCCAGAACGCCTTGAACAAGAAGTCGCCAGCGTGCATGGTCTCTGGCGGACCCGCCATCTAAAACAAGGCGGAAGGGAGGACTATGTTGCAACGAGAGGGCGCAGGTTTGGCCGTTCCAGGAAAGAATGCTAAGTTGCTTTAATGGTTACCATCGTGTCGTAGCGTGCGCAGGCCACTCGGCTCTGGCCTCTCCGAACTTTGACGCCTAAGTTCGTTCCGAAGGCTAGTCTTAGTGACCGAGTAGCCGAAGCAAGCGGATTGCGTACT
>CAXUBM010000074.1:4503-7850 GCA_964249235.1 uncultured Acetobacteraceae bacterium
CGCTCGGCCGTCAACCATATCGAGCCGAACAGTCATCAAATTCACCAGAAGCCCCGGCGAGCGAGATTGGCGTCGCAAGCCGATTTGAGAGGCGGCTCATCAAGATGAGACAGGTCTTATGATCTCACCGGTCGAGTGTCGCGTGGACTCCCTGATAGACGGACTTCTCAAAGGTTGGGCGTGGGACCGTCAAGCTGCCGACAAGGCAGCTACGCTCTTTTTGCTTGCAGACGGGCAGCAAATCGCAGAGATCACGTGTAATCTTCCTCGTAAAGATGTCCTTAGTGCGGGCGCTGGGCCTGAAACCGTTGGCTTCGAGGTAACGTTACCGGCGAGTATTTTGGACGGTGTTGCTCACAAGTTGGAGCTACGCGACGGGCGACGACGGACCGTCGTTCTCAAGTTGGGTGATCAAGCCGCGACTGCCGTGACGTTCAATTACAAGTGGAAGCCGACTGTTCATAGCCACGTCGATGGGCTTCGTGGACGCGGCGTTGAGGGATGGGTTCTGAGGTCGAACCGCGATACTGGTAACTTAGAAGGTAATTGCGTTGTCCGAGTATCTTGCGAAGGCATAACAATAGGCCACGTCAGAGCCGATCGAGTCAGAACTGACGTCGGGAAGTTGTACGCTGCTTCGGCCAACTGCGGCTTCCGGTTCATCCTCCCCGAATTGTTCAAAGGCGCGCCTGAGCAAATTTATCGCTTCCACGTCATGCCCGAGAACGAGGAGCTTACCCGAAGCCCACTACAAGTTACCCTAACGCGAGACGAGTTCCGAACACAAATCGCCGACATAACCGATCAAATCGATCAAATGCATCGTCAGCTCACCAAGCTGCGTCGGAATATGATCGATATGCTTCCCTCTCGTAACTACGTGCTTGACGACTACCCGGAGTGGTTTCAGGAACACATCGACGTGCTCACGAGGAGGGTCATCAATGGCCGTGATACTAATCGAGAAAGTCCCCTTGTATCAATCATTTGCCCAGTCTTTCGACCAAATCTGAACGAGTTCGATTTGGCTGTGCAGTCTGTACGTAGTCAGACATATAAAAACTGGGAACTTGTCTTAGTAGATGATGGGAGTGACGACCCCAGTCTCAGCACGAGGTTGTCCTTTTACGAAAGGGAAGATCACAGGATCAGGGTCTTGCGATCTGCGAAGAATGGCGGGATTAGTCGCGCAACGAACCTAGCACTTGAGGCCATTAAAGGGGATTGGGTTGCGTTCTTTGATCATGATGATTTGCTAGCAGCCGTAGCGATAGAAGTGATGATTGAAGCTGCGACGTCTTCAGGAGGTAAAGTACTATACTCGGATGAGGACAAAGTTGACGAGCACGGGCATCATTCGACACCCGCTTTTAAGCCAGACTGGAATCATCGGCTCCTACTTGGGGTCAACTACGTCTGTCATCTCCTCTTTGTGTCTAGGGAGACACTTCTCGCCGCCGGTCCACTAAACCCAGACTATGACGGAGCACAAGACCATGATCTAGTACTTCGTCTGGCCGAGATAGTGCCGCCAACACAGATAGTTCATGTTCCGGAAGTCTTGTACCATTGGAGAGTCACTCCGAAGTCGACCGCCTCTGACGTAAGTGCGAAGCCGCATGCTTTCCAGGCAGGGATCAAGTGCATCCGTAACCACTTAGAGCGAATAGGCCGACCAGCTGAGGTGAAGAACATTCGCGACAGTACGCTTTACCACCAAACTTGGGACATTCACTGGGAGCCATCAGTTGACATCATTATACCCTTTAAAGATGAGATAGAAACCACAAAGAAATGCCTGCGCTGCGTTCTTGAGAATACGCAGTATACAAACTTTCGCGTGATCCTAGTCGATAATTGGTCGACAAGCGTCGCGCTTTTAGAAATCATTCAAATGGTAACAGCCAGTGCACGCGTTGAACTAATAAGAGTTGAGGAGCCCTTCAACTACTCGCGGCTCAACAACCTTGCCGCACAACAGTCATCAGCGGAATTCCTGTTCCTCATGAACAACGACGTGTTCGTGACTGACCGTAAATGGCTGCGGACCTGCCTTAATGAAGCACTTGCCGATCCAGCTGTTGCTGTTGTGGGCGGAAAGCTTTTCTATCCATCCCGAAGAGTTCAACATGCTGGCGTACTCACCGGAATTGGAGGCATTGCGGGGCACGTTGGCGTAGGCTTGAGCGATACCGACTATGGTTTTGGCGGCCGATTACTATTTGCCCAAGAGTATTCTGCGGTTACCGGAGCAGCGCTTCTAATTCGCACTGATGTGTTCAGAAAGGTCGGTGGTTTTGACGAGACGCATCTGAAAGTTGCATTCAGCGATGTTGACCTATGTCTCAAGGCACGAGCGGCCGGATACAAGGTCGTCTGGACCCCTGACTTCGTCGCTGAGCATCACGAGTCGTTGAGTCGTGGCGACGACGAGCGGCCGATTCAGGAAGCTCGCTTCTTCCACGAAGCTCAGACAATGAAAGAGCGTTGGGGAAGCCAGCTTCGCAAAGACCCTTTTTACAATAGGAACTTCAGCCAGGACCGAGCGCCTTTCACAGAACTTACAATGCCTGATGGGAACGAGCAGGGAAGTGAGCCCGGCCCTGCGATCGCAACTCATGTGTTGTTTGATCGTCTGCAGTCTACGGACTTCGGACCGAAACTTCCTGCGAAGAGCTCTGCATCGGGAGCTAATGACGAGCAAGACAAGGACGGTGAAATTCGTCAAGCAAGTCCCAGACGGTCCACGAGCAAGAGGAAGTCACGGAACAACGTTAGCCGCCGCGTCAAAATCTAGGTTGTGGCTCATTTGATCCATCAAGCGAGCGCGGCTGCGAGGCAGTTTCCGGCGAGGGAGTTGCAGGCGGACTTGTCGTAGCGAGTGGCGAACGCACGCCAGTCTTTGATTCTGCAGAACGCGCATTCTGTCAGGGAACGATGTCGCTGGGCGGTGGCGTTGAGGGGCGGTTGGTACGGCGGTTCGGCATCGCTGAGATCACCGGCCGGGTGCGTTTCTGGGCAAGGAACGGTCTTAGATCCTCAGCGTCGAAGGCTCTGTCGGCGATCAGATCCTTGGACGCTGAGATCGCGGCGAGCAGCGGTCCGAGGGCCGGTGATATCGGCGGCCTGCCCCGGGGTCAGCAGGGTGGCCGCGACGCGACCCAGCTGGTCTGCGATCGCTTGGATCTTGGTCGCGGCAACAATGCTGGAAGGCGCGTCTGACCGCCGGGCGGCGGCGCTCCTTCTTCGTTCGGTCGTCCGTCACAACTGCTGATCGCCGGAGGCGTCCAGGTACCCTTCGAGCCAGGCGTCGCGGATCAGAGCATCCCTGTGGGAGCAGTCATTTT
>CAXUBM010000075.1:0-7824 GCA_964249235.1 uncultured Acetobacteraceae bacterium
GATCATCCGCGAGATCACGGTGGCCGCCCGCGCCGGCCTCCCCGACCCGGCCTCCAACCCCCGCCTGCGCGCCGCCATGTCTGCCGCCCGCGAGGTCAACATGCCCAGGGACACCATCGACCGCGCCGTCAGGAAGGCCGCCGGTGCCGCCGGCGGCCACGATTACGTCGAGGTCCGCTACGAAGGCTACGGCCCCGCCGGCGTCGCCGTGATCGTCGAGACGCTGACCGACAACCGCAACCGCACCGCGTCCGACGTCCGCAGCGCCTTTTCCAAGCACGGCGGCGCGCTGGCCGAGACCAACGCCGTTTCCTTCATGTTCGCCCGCCTCGGCGTCATCCGTTTTCGCCCCGACGCCGCCTCCGAGGACGACATGCTCGAGGCCGCCATCGAAGCCGGCGCCGACAACGTCGAAACCGATCGCGACGGCCACGAGGTCACCTGCGCCGTCGAGAGCTTCTTCGCCCTGCGCGACGCGCTCGAGAGGCGCTTCGGTCCCCCTGAATCGGCGCGCCTCGATTGGCGCCCATCCACCGCCGTCACGCTGGACGAGGAGCAGGCCCGCGCCGTCCTCAAGCTCGTCGACGCCCTCGACGACCTCGACGACGTCCAGAACGTCACCAGCAATTTCGACCTGCCCGAGGACGTCGCCCTGCGCCTCGCCGCCTGAGCCGGTGATCCGCATCGTCGGCCTCGATCCCGGCCTGCGCTTCACCGGCTGGGGCGTGATCGAGTCGGACGGCCATCGCCTCCGGCACGTCGCCGACGGCGTCATCGCCACCGACGGAGACGAGTCGGTTCCCAATCGGCTGCGTGCCCTGCACGACGCGCTCACCGCGCTGTTCGTCGAATGGCGCCCCATCGAAGCCGCCGTCGAGCAAACCTACGTCAACCGCAACGGCGCCTCGACGCTCAAGCTCGGCTATGCCCGCGGCGTCGCCCTGCTCGCCCCGGCGCTCGCGGGCCTCGTGGTCGCCGAATATGGTGCGATGGAGGTCAAGCGCGCCGTGGTCGGCACGGGCGCGGCGAGCAAGGATCAGGTCGCCGTGATGGTGCGCCACCTCTTGCCCGGCGCCGCGATCAAGCGCGTCGATGCCGCGGATGCGCTCGCGGTGGCCATCTGCCACGCCCACCATCGCGCATCCAGAGCCAGAGGTTGGGGCTCCGCCCCTGTCCCCGCCGGGGGCCGCGCCCCCGGACCCGCAGGCTGACGGGGTCCGGAGGGCGGGGCGCTTGTCTCAGATCTTCTTGGACGCCGGCGTCTCGATGTCGACCTCTTCCTTGCGGACCGTGTCCTTGATCGTCTCCACCCGCTCGTCGACGCCTTTCTGCACCACGACTTCCTCGACCACGCGCGCCGTCTTGCCGACCACCGCCTCCTCGTCGGTCTCCGTCATCTCGATGATCTTCTCCGAGAATGCGCCCGCATCGACCGCTGCCGAGGCCGACACCGGCCGGCGGAACACCGACACCCGCTCGTCGCGCAACCGGATCTGCTCCTCGACCGGACGCTCGACCACGAACCGCCGCACCCGCGTCGTGCCGCGACTGATCTCGCGCTTGCCGACCTCGAGCGTCTCCTCGCTCAGCGAGATCACCTGCTCGCCATTCGACACTGCGGTCTCCGGCGCGCGAGACGCGGTCGGCGCCATCGTCGCCATCCCGCTTTCCGTGGTCGCGGTCGTCATCCCGCTTCCCGCGGTGGCCGACGTCATCTCGCCTTCCGCACCATAGGCGCCGCCATGCTGGTCCACCCCGATCGGCGCGTGCGTCTCCAGCAGCGACACCACCTCGTCGGCTCGCGTCGTGTCCGTCACCACCGTCACCACCGTGTGGCCGCTCGCCATCGAGCGATCCAGCATCTCGTGATGGGTGGCCGGATCTTCACCACCCTCGCCGGTCAGCCACGACCAGAAGCCGCCATGCGAGTGCGATGTGGTGTCGCTGGCCACCGTTGCCGGCCGGTCGTAGTCGCCGGCCTCGGCGGCCTCGTTGAAATGGTGGATCGAGCTGGTCGGAATGCCCGCTTTCTCGATGTCCGCGATCGCGAGCTGCGCGTGGGCCAGCGTGTCGAAAACCGCAACGATTGTCTCACTCGGCATGGTCGGTTCCTTTTCGTATGCTAAGACGTCGAATTCGTGTCCAAGTCGTCGGCTGGTGTTCTCGTGATCACCGCCTCTTCTTCGCGCAGCGTCACCGTTTCCCGATGGTGCGCGGTCGTCCTTATCCGTCGGATGTGCACCTCTTCCTTGAGGAACAGCCGCCGCTCCGTCACCACCACTTCCTCGATCACGGGAACGATGATCGTGTCGCCATCCTCGCGAACCGGCGGCGCCTCGTCCACCAGGCGCCTGATCGCCACCCGCTCGATCTCGACATGCTCCGAGGCGAGCAGTTCATCGACCACCGCTTCGCGGCTCGTCGTCACCGTCCGGACCACCACCTTGTCGCCCGTCACCGTCCGCCGGCCAACCGAGAGCTTTTCGGCGTGCAACGGGATCGCAATCTCGGCAGGCCGATCGTCAGCCACATCCACCTCGGTCGGACATCGTGCGGTCCGCGGCAACAACCCGCGTCTCGCCCCAAAGTTACAACCGCGTCCAAAATTTAGTTGGACGCCGCCGCTCTTGGCACGGCCGCGATCGACACCTCATGCCGCTCGGCCGGCGTCCCATGATGCACCCGGCGGGAGGCCTTGCGCCGATGGCGGTGAAGTTTCTGACGGTTTTCTATTCCCGCACCGGCGCTACCGAAAACCTGGTCGGTGCCGCCGCCGCCGCCGCTGCGGAGACCGGCGCCGAAGTCCGCCTCCGGCGAGCCCGCGAGGTGGTCGGCCCCGACATCATGCGCGCCTCGAAGGACTGGTTCGAGAACGCCGAGCGCATGAACCGTCTCTACCCGGCGCCCACCAGCGACGACGCCGAATGGGCCGACGCGATCCTGTTCGGCACCCCCTGCTATTTCGGCGCCATGGCGACCGAGCTCAAAGGCTTCCTCGACCAGCTCGGCCCGCAATGGAAGCAGGGCAAGCTCGCCGGCAAGGTCGGCGGCGCGCTCGCTTCCGTCTCCTGGCCGCACGGCGGAGGCGCCGTAGGGTGAGCCGGCCTCGAGCATGGCCTGGTCGGCTACACCGACCAGGCCATGCTCGAGGCCGGCTCACCCTACGGCGCCTCCGCCGTGGTCGGCGCCGAGAACAACGCGCCGCGCGACGAGGACCTCGACGCCGCCCGCCACCAGGCCCGCCGCATGGTCGACGTCGCCCGCGCCCTGCAGTCGGCGCCTCACACCGGCCCCGACGCGGACCGGCCCTAGCCGGCCAGCTCCTGCCCTCGACGCCTGTCCGTCACCTGAACGTTCGCCTCGCCGGTCCCGAACACTGCCCCTCCTTAATCAGCCGCGACGCCGCACGCGCCCGCCCCTAGTCCAAACTCAACCAGGTCCGTAGCCGCCCCATCACAAACTCTCGTCGGTGTTCCTGATGCCGACGACACCGGCTTTCCCAACCGCGGACCGACGTCTGAGAATTGTTCAGGCGTCTTGCCGAGCCATTCGTCGCCGGCGACGAGACGCTCGGACCAACGACTTACCGGGCCTGGCGCGTGCCCGCCGGTCCTCCGGCTATGAGCTGGTCTAACCCAGCGAGGAAGATCTTCAGCATCGGCGATCCGTTGTCGGCGCGATAGCCTACGGCCAGATCGATGGTCAGCGGCTCGCCTTTCAGAGGCCGGCTGACCACCGACCAGGGCAGAAGCGGCTCGACGTAGGCCGGCAGGAGCGCCACCCCGCGGATGGACGCCACCAACGACAGGGCGGTGGCGAAATTGCCGATGCGATGGCTCGGCGTGAGATCGACGCCGCTGTCCCGAAGATAGCTCTCGACCACCGTCCGCAGCACGATCGCCACATCGGAGAAGCCCACCAGGGTCTCGCCGGCGAGCGCCTTCGGATCGATCTCCCGCTCCTTGGCCAGCCGGTGGTCGCTCGGCAGGATCACGACGATCGGCTCCTTGGCGATCACATGGTAGGTCACGCCGGGCTTCGGCTCGACGCGCCCGAAGCCGAGATCGACCTCGCCGTTCTGCACCGCCTCGGCGAGCTCGGGCGAGTACATGCTCGTCACCTTGAACTCGATCTTCGGCAGCTCGGCCCGCAGGATGCGCGTGACGTGGGGGAGCCAGTCGACCTCCTGCCCCGTCAGGAAGCCCACTGCGAAGACCGCTTTCGCCGGACGAGCGACGCGACGGGCGGCCTGAACCGCCTCGGCCGCCTCGCCGACCGCAAGGCGCGCGTGGACGAGAAAGGCGTGCCCGGCATCCGTGAGTTCGATGCCGCGCGCGCCGCGGGTGAAAAGCGCCGTGCCCACCTCTTCTTCCAGATCTCGGAGCTGGCGGCTGAGAGACGGCTGGGCGGTGTGCAGGCGCTTGCTGGCCGCCACCGTGACGCTTCGCTCCTCGGCGACGGCGATGAAGTAGCGCAGATGCCTGAGCTCCATGGCCATGCCTGTTGGGTATGGGCGGGCACCCTACAAAGTCTTTCTCGATCCCACAACGAAGACCCAATTGCTTGGCCGACGAAGCGAACCGGTGCGGCGCTCGTCAAAGTCGAAAGACAGGATTCCGCAAAACCGCGGCGCTGAACACTGGCGCTTGGAAGCTGACGATGAGCGAGCAAGTCATTCTGATCACGGGTGCTCTGGCCGGCATCGGCCGCGCCACCACGCGCGCTGCCGCACGCGCGGGCTACCGGATCGTTGCCTCCGGCCGAAACGCCCAGACCGGGGCGGCATTGGCGGCCGAACTTCGTAGCCTCGGCGCGCAGGCCGAATTCATCGAGGCGGACGTCCGCAACGAAGACGAAGTCCGAACCTTGATCGAGCGAGCCGTCGATCGCTTCGGCCACATCGATGTGGCCGTCAACAACGCCGGAACGGAAGGGCACCCCGCGCCCATCGTCGAGCAGACGCCGGAGTTGTACGCTGCGACCTTCGAGACGAACGTTCTCGGCGTGCTTCTCTGCATGAAGCACGAATTGCGCGCGATGCAGCCGCAAGGGTTCGGCAGCATCGTCAATATCTCCTCGACCATGGGCAGCCGCGGCGCTGCCAACGCGTCGCTCTACGTCGCCAGTAAACATGCGGTGGAAGGCCTGACCAAGTCCGGCGCATTGGAGGCTGCTCGGTTCGGCGTCCGCGTCAATGCGATTGCGCCCGGTCCCGTCGAGACCGCCATGCTCGATCGTTTCACCGGCTCGCCGGATCGCAAGGCCGGGTTGCTCGCCTCGATCCCGCTCCGCCGGGCGGGCAGGCCCGAAGAGCTGGCGGACGCCATTCTGTTCGTGGCGTCGGACAAGGCCTCCTTCATCACCGGCCAGATCATCCACGTCAACGGCGGCAGGACCGCCAGCTGACCTCCAACTCACTCGGGAGTTTGCTGTCATGACCACACACACCCACCAGACCGCTCCGACCCAATTCGTCGAAGCCAGCGGCATCCGCTTCGCGTACCGGCACTTCGGCCGCGCAGGCGGCGTTCCGCTGGTGATGAACATCCATTATCGCGGCACCATGGACCATTGGGATCCGACGGTGACCGACGGGCTGGCGCAGAGCCGCGAGGTGATCCTGTTCGACAATGCGGGGGTCGGCGCCAGCTCGGGCGAGGTGCCCGCGAGCTTCCCCGACATGGCAACCCACGCCATCGCCTTCGTCCGCGCGCTCGGCATCACCGAGGCCGACGTCCTGGGCTACTCGATCGGCGGCAAGGTCGCACAGGAAATGGCCGTGCAGGCACCCGACCTGGTGCGCAAGCTGATCCTGATCGGCACCGGGCCGCGCGGCGCCGACATGTCTGCCAGCAAGTCGGCGGACATCTTCGCGGCGCAGTACGATCCGCCCGAGCATCTCTGGATCGCCGCGCACTTCTCGCCCTCTGCCGCCGGCCGAGCCGCCGGACTGGCCTATCTCGAACGCAAGCACCGCCGCCGCGACCGCAGTCCCGAAGTCACCGAGGCAGCCGCGTCTGCCCAGTACGAGGCGATCGTCAAGTCGAACGAGAAGGTCGATGGCGTTCTGGACTACCTGGCCCAGATCCGTCAGCCGACGCTTGTCCTGGAAGGCAACAACGACCTGATCATTCCCACCATCAACGGCTATACGCTGCAGCAGCACCTCCCCAACGCGCAGCTCATCGTCTATCCGGACTCCAGCCACGCGCCCTTCTACCAGTATCCAAAGCTCTTCCTGGCCCACGCGTCCCTGTTCCTGGATGCGTGACACGACGTGACGTCGCTTCCCGGTCGGTCGCGCTTCCGGCGCGGCCGCGTTTCAACAAGGAAATCAAACATGACATCGTGCAACGGAAAAACCGCGCTCGTCACCGGCGCCTCGCGCGGCATCGGACGCGCCGCAGCCGCAGCGCTCGCCACGGCGGGCGCGCAGGTTCTCGTCCATTACGGCAGCAATGACGCCGAAGCGCGGTCGGTCGTCGATCAGATCAAAGCCACCGGCGGCCGGGCGGAAGCCATCGGGACCGACCTGTCGGATCCACAAGGTGCGCACAAGCTCGCCGCCAAGGTGCACGACATCGTCGGCGACCGGCTGGACATCCTGGTCGCCAACGCCGGCATCTCCAAGGCCGCCACGATCGAGGAAATGACGATCGAGGATTTCGACGCGCTGTTCGCCGTCAACGTCCGCGCGCCATACTTCCTCGTCCAGCAGCTCTTGCCGATCTTGAAGGAAGGCTCGAGCGTCATCTTCACCTCGTCGCTCGCGGCGCACGCCGCGGTGGGAAACCTGTCGGCCTACGCGGCGACCAAGGGCGCGATCGACACCCTGGTCAAACATTTCGCCCTCATCCTCGGCGCCAAGGGCGTGCGGGTGAACGCCGTCGCGCCCGGGGTGGTGGAGACCGACATGTCGAGCTTCGCCAAGACCGACGCCGGTCGGGACTTCACCCTCGGCATGCAGGCGCTCAAGCGCGTGGCCCAGCCGGACGACATCGCCGGCGCCATCGCCTTCCTCGCTTCCGACGCCGCGCGCTGGGTGTCGGGCGACACGCTGCGGGTTGACGGCGGCTCGAAGCTATGATCGCTCAGCCCCTTCGATCGGAGACCATCATGACCGAGCGCACCATCAAGATCCCCGGACCCGACCACCCGATCACCATCGAGCCGAACCAGGGCCGCGTGGTCGTCACCGTGGGCGGCCGGGTGATCGCAGAGACTCGCGCAGCGCTCACCCTGCGCGAGTCGAGCTACCCGCCTGTCCAGTACATACCGCGCGAGGACGTCGATCTCACCGCGCTGACCCGCTCCGGCACGACGACCTACTGCCCGTACAAGGGCGAAGCTGCGTACTTCAGCATCCCTGCCGGCGGCGAGCGGTCGGTCGACGCGATCTGGACCTACGAGGCGCCTTACGACGCCGTGGCTGAGATCAGGGATCACCTTGCCTTCTACCCCGACCGCATCGACGCGATCGAGCAACGCACCGCCTGAGCGACGCCCTCGAGGGTCGCCGTCGCCGGTGCTTTCACAGGCATCGGCGCGGCGATGTCTCTCGCCAATCTGTCTCTCGCAAATCTGGCGCCGCTTCGGTCGTGCGAGCCATCCAACAACTAGCGCGACGGGCGCCCGTCCTGGCGGGATCCGGGGTGGAGCCCCAGCCTGACGTCGTCCAGGAACGCCCCCACCGCCCGCGACCGGGGCTTCGTGGTTCGCGACTATCCCCTGCTGCCGGTCCGCCGTCGGTTCTGGGAGCGGGTCCTGCGGGCGGTCGATAAGGCGGGGACCGGGGCACAGCGTCGGACACAACACTGGAGCGGC
>CAXUBM010000076.1:0-7812 GCA_964249235.1 uncultured Acetobacteraceae bacterium
GACCGGCGACGAGGGCACTCGCGATAAGAACACTGCGCATCTGAAACTCTCCTTGTGCGAGGATGCTTGCATCCTCTTCGTGACATCAACGGCCCAGGGCCGCCGAAGGTGCGGCCGCTCGCTCAGGCGTGACCGGTCTCACGCATGTCCGGCGCGGCCGGACAGCAGGATCGGCTCGATGCGCAGCGACGAGAGCGCGCGCCGCCACTTGGTGTCGTGGTCGCGGTCGAACACCAGGCCCTCGCTTGCTGGCGCGGTGATCCAGGCATTCTCCTCCATCTCCCGCTCGAGCTGCCCCGGCTCCCACATCGCGTGGCCGAGCGCGAGCAGCGCCTGCCGCGGTCCGTCGCCCTCGGCCAACGCGCGCAACACGTCGAGGCTGGCCGTCAGCGACATGGTCTCGTCGATCACGAGGCTGCCCTCGCCCTGCCATTCCGCGCTGTGCAGCACGAAGCCGCGCGACGTGTCGCAGGGGCCGCCCATGCACAGCTCGATGCGCCGGGCCGCGGTCGCCGGCGTGATCCCGAGCTGGCCGAGCAGGTCGTCGAGGCCGGGTTCGGTGAGCTTGCGGTTGACGACGAGGCCCATGGCGCCATCCTCGGCGGAGTGGGCGCAGATCAGAATGACGCTCTGGGCGAACGGCTTGCTGGTCAGCGCGGTGGTCGCGATCAGCAGATTGCCGGTCATGCGCCAGACATCGTCGTCCCACTTGGTTCGTGACATTCGTCAGATTTGGCGAGCACGGGCGCGCGTGCAAGCGCACGTGATGACGGGTGCGGCGCGAGCGGCTATGCAGAAGTCGCCCCGACATGCCATCGAGGAGTTCCGGACCATGACCATAGCGCCTGGTGACACCCTCCCCGACGCCACCTTGATGCTCGTCACCGCGTCCACGCCCGAGCCGGTGCGGATCTCGGAATACCTCAACGACAAGAAGGTGGTGATCATCGCGGTGCCCGGCGCCTTCACGCCGACCTGCAGCGCCCAGCACCTGCCGAGCCTCATGGAGAACGCCGACGCGATCAAGGCGAAAGGCGTCGACGAGATCGTCTGTGTCGCCGTCAACGACCCCTTCGTGCTCAAGGCCTGGGCGGAGGACCAGGGCACCGACGGCATCATCACCATGCTCGCCGATGGCAGCGGCCTGTTCACCAAGGCGTTGGGGCTGGAGCTCGACCTGATCGGGCGTGGCCTGGGCGTCCGCAGCCAGCGCTACGCGATGATCGTCGACGACCTCAAGGTCCTGCACCTCCCCGTCGCGCCGCCCGGCGCCTTCGGCGTCAGGGGCGGCGCCGCGATCATGGACGCGCTCGGCTGACCCTATGGCCTTCACGCTTGCCTACCTGACCAGCCCGGTGCCGAGCATCCCCGACCCGGCCGGGGCGGCGCACCAGCCGCGCAGGCCGGACCGGCGGGAGCATTTCGGCACCGAGGAACGGGCGCTGCGTCGAGCGCGCGAGCTGCTGCCCGCGTCGCCCTGGCTCGACCTGCGCCTCTACGGGCCGGACGGCCGGCTGCTGGCCACCCAGGCGGGCATCGCGGCGCGCCTGGGCGTGGACCACCGGTCCGACGACCGCGGGGCCGAAGACCGGGGGGCCGACAACCCAGGCACCGACGGCGCGTTGGAGGCGGACCATCAGGTGGAGCCTGAGCCATGAGCTTCACGACGAGTGCCACCACCGTTGCCGGCCGCAACGGTCACGTCACCAGCGCCGACGGGGTGATCCATTTCGACCTGGCGATGCCCAAGCCCGACGGCACCCCGGGCAAGACGAACGCGACCAATCCCGAGGCGCTGTTCGCGGCCGGCTACTCGGCCTGCTATGGCCAGGCACTGATCGCGCTCAGCGCCCAGCACAACGTCAAGCCCGAGCAGGTGACCGTCACCGCCGACGTGACGCTCCACACCGACAACCACGATTACAAGCTCTCGGTCGTGCTCAAGCCGACCATCGAAGGCGTCGACCGGTCGGTCGCGCAGGAGTTGGCGACCAAGGCGCACGAGGAGATCTGCCCCTACTCGAAGGCGACCCGCAACAACATCCCGGTCACGGTCGAGCTGCAGTAGTGGCACTCACCGTCCTGGTCACCGGAGCCACCGCGGGCTTCGGTGACGCGATCAGCCGCCGCCTCGTCGCCGACGGCCATCGCGTGGTCGCGACCGGCCGGCGCGCCGACCGGCTCCACGCGCTGGCGGCGTCGCTGGGTGCGCACCTGCTGGCCTTTCCGCTCGACGTCACCGACGCCGCCGCCGTCGCGGCCCTGCCCCAGGCGCTGCCGGAAGGCTGGCGCGACGTCGACGTGCTGGTCAACAACGCCGGCCTCGCGCGCGGCATCGAGCCCGCCCACCAGGCCTCCCTCGACGGCTGGAACGCGATGGTCGCGACCAACGTGTCCGGCCTGATCCACGTCACCCACGCGCTCTTGCCGGGCATGGTGGCGCGCGACCGCGGCCACGTCGTCAACATCGGCAGCACCGCCGGCGCCTACCCCTACCCGGGCGGCAACGTCTACGGCGCGACCAAGGCCTTCGTCCGCCAGTTCACGCTCAACCTCAAGGCCGACCTCGTCGGCACCAACGTACGCACCACCGACATCGAGCCCGGCATGGTCGGCGGCAGCGAGTTCAGCCAGGTACGCCTCGGCGATGCCGACAAGGCGGCCAAGGTCTACGAGGGCGCCGACCCGTTGACGCCCGACGACATCGCCGAGGCGGTCGCCTGGGTGATCGGCCTGCCGGCGCGGATGAACGTCAATCGGATGGAGCTGATGCCGACCTGCCAGGGGCCGGGCCCGCTCGCCGTCAAGCGCCGCCAGGACTGAGCCTCCCGGTGAGCGATGCCAAGCGGCGCGCGGCGCTGCTCGACCCGTTCAGAGTGACTAAGGGCGACGGCGTCGACCTCGCGCGGATCGACACCGGCGCGCGCTCCGGTCTCGACAAGGCGGACGGCAACACGCTTGCCGCCAAGGCCCAGGACCGCCTCCCGGGGCTGCAGGCGCGCCTTGCCGCCGAGGCGCGCCACGCGATCCTGGTCGTGCTGCAAGGCATGGACGCCGCCGGCAAGGACGGCACCATCAAGCACGTGATGAGCGGCGTGAACCCGCAAGGCGTGGACGTGACGTCGTTCAAGCAGCCCGGGCCGATCGAACTCGCCCATGACTTTCTCTGGCGCGTGCACGCGGCCGCTCCTCGGCGCGGACGCATCGCCATCTTCAACCGCAGCCACTACGAGGAAGTGCTCACCTGCCGTGTGCACCCCGCGTTCCTCGACGCCCAGCAACTGCCGCCCGGCCCAAGGGACGAGTCGTTCTGGCGCGTGCGGATGGCCGACATCGTCGCCTTCGAGCGCTATCTCGCCCACCAGGGCGTGGCGATCCTGAAGTTCTTTCTCCATATCGGCCCCGACGAGCAGCGCCGGCGCCTGCTCGCCCGCCTTGACGATCCCGACCGCAACTGGAAGTTCAGCAAGAACGACCTCGCCGAGCGGGCACTCTGGGACGATTACCAGCGCGCCTACCAGGACGCGCTGCGCCACACCTCCGTGCCCGAGGCTCCCTGGTTCGTGGTGCCCGCCGACCACAAGTGGCACGCGCGCCTGATCGTATCCGAGGCGCTCGTGGAGGCGCTCGAGCGGCTCGATCCGCAGCCGCCGCACCTGACGGGCGACGCGCTGGCGGACATCGAGGCGGCGCGCCAGGCGCTGTCCTAGCGGAGGACCAGGGTTCCGTCCTCGACCCGCTGAAGTCCGGACCCCACGCCCCAGCTCTTGCGTTATGGGTGGGCCGAGGCTTGCCTTTCGTGGGGGCCAGGGGCAAAGCCCTGCGCTTGCCTGCCCGGAGCCGATCCCCTGAACGCGATCCTGCTGCTCTGGCCGATCCTGCTCAGCATGGGGCTGCTGGTGTTCGGCACCAACCTCCAGGGCATCCTGCTGCCGCTGCTGGGCCACGCGCACGGCGCCTCGACGGCCGCGGTGGGGCTCTACTCCGCCGCCTGGTCGACCGGCTTCGTGCTCGCCTGCCTGTTCATCGGCCGGCTGCTTCACGCGGTGGGGCATCTGCGCGCCTTCGTCATCCTGACCGCGGTCAGCGCGGTCGCCGCGGTCCTGCTGCTGCTCGACCAGCGCGACGCCGCCTGGATCGTGCTGCGGGTGGTGATCGGCTTCTGCTTCGGCGGCCTCTCGGCCATCGTCGAGAGCTGGCTGATCGAGCGCACCGGCGGCGGTCCGGCCTTCTCCACCTACTTCGTCGTCAGCCTGCTCGCCTCCATCGCCGGCACGCTCTGCCTCAACCTCACTGACCCGGGCGGCCAGGCGCCGTTCCTGCTGATGGTCGCGTCCATCGCGCTGTCCGGCATCACCATCCTGCTGACCAAGCCGGGCGGCAAGCCCAAGCCGGTGCCGCGCTACAAGCTCCGCTTCCGCAGGCTCTGGCGCCGCTCGCCGTTCGGATCCCTCGACGTGCTGGGAGCGGGCTTCATCACCGGCGCGATCGGCGGGCTGGGGCCGATCTTCGGGCTGAATGTCGGCCTGACCGTGCGCCAGGACACCTACATGCTCGCCGCCAACAGCGTCGGCGGCGCCCTCGCCTACGCCCCGATCGGCTGGCTCGTCGCCCGCAAGACCGACCGGCGGCTGATCCTGGGCGGCGCGATCCTGATCGGTCTGGCGACCGCGATGCCGCTGATGCTCACCGCATCCGGCGCCGGCCCGCTGCTGGTCATCACGCTGTTCGGGCTGTTCGGCTTCGCCCAGTATCCGCTCTACGGGGTGGGCGTCGGACTGGTCACCAGCCAGTCCGGGCACGCACCGCCCGCCGAGGTCATCAGCGAGCTGCTGCTGCTGTTCGGGACCGGCACGATCGTCGGACCGTTGGTCGCGGCGGCGTTCATCCATGCCGGGCTGGATCTGTTTGCCTTCGTCAACGTCGTGCTCGGGTTGCTGCTCGTCTTCCTGGTCGCGGACACCGTGGCCCGGTCCAGGCGGACGGCGCATTTCGGGTCTCCGCCCCGACCGCCGCCAGGGGCCGAGCCCCTGGAGCTGCCGGGGTCGGAGGCTTAGGCGCCGCTACTCGACCGCTTCGCGTTCCTGCTCCGACGAGCCTTCGTCGCCGTCCGGCTTGGCCGGCGCGTTGGCCGACGCGTAGTCGAAGTCGAGCGCCCCGTCCTTCATGCCCACCTTCACCGCGCCGCCGTTGACGAGCTTGCCGAACAGCAGCTCCTCGGCGAGAGGCTTTTTGATGTGCTCCTGGATGACGCGCGCCAACGGTCGCGCGCCGTAGAGCCGGTCGTAGCCGCGCTCGGCCAGCCACTCCTTGGCCGCCGACGACAACTCGATCGTCACGTTGCGGTCGGCGAGTTGCGCCTCGAGCTGCATGACGAACTTCTCCACCACCCGTCCCACGATCTCCGGGGTGAGGCCGGCGAACGCGATCACCGCGTCGAGCCGGTTGCGGAACTCCGGCGTGAACAGGCGCTTGATCGCCTCCTCGTCCTCGCCTTCGCGGCCGACACGGCCGAACCCGATCGCCTCGCGCGCCAGGTCCGACGCGCCCGCGTTCGTCGTCATGATCAGGATCACGTTGCGGAAATCGACCGTCTTGCCGTTGTGGTCGGTCAGTTTCCCGTGATCCATCACCTGCAGCAGGATGTTGTAGAGGTCCTGGTGCGCTTTCTCGATCTCGTCGAGCAGCAGCACCGCGTGCGGATGCTGGTCGATGCTGTCGGTCAGCAATCCTCCCTGGTCGAAGCCGACATAACCTGGCGGCGCACCGATCAGTCGGCTGATCGAGTGCCGCTCCATGTACTCGCTCATGTCGAAACGGATCAGCTCGATCCCGAGCGTCGCCGCGAGCTGCTTGGCGACTTCCGTCTTGCCGACGCCCGTCGGTCCCGAGAACAGGTAGTTGCCGATCGGCTTCTCCTGATCCCGCAGCCCGGCGCGGCTCAGCTTGATCGCCGCCGACAGCGCCTCGATCGCCCGGTCCTGGCCGAACACCATCGACTTGAGATCGCGTTCCAGGTTGCGCAGCGTTTCCTTGTCGTCGGTGCTGACCGACTTGGGCGGGATGCGCGCGATCTTGGCGACGATGTCCTCGACGTCCTTGAGCGTCACCGTCTTGCGGCGCTTGCCTTCCGGCTGAAGCATGCGCGAGGCGCCGACCTCGTCGATGACGTCGATCGCCTTGTCGGGCAGCTTGCGGTCGTTGATGTATTTCGCCGACAGCTCCACGGCGGCGCGGATCGCCTCGTCGGTGTAGCGCACCTTGTGATGCTTCTCGTAGTTGGCCTTCAGGCCGCGCAGGATCTTCACCGCGTCCTCGACCGACGGCTCGTTGACGTCGATCTTCTGGAAACGCCGCACCAGCGCCCGGTCCTTTTCGAAGTAGGTGCGGAATTCCTTGTAGGTGGTCGAGCCGATGCAGCGCAGCGTGCCCTGGGCCAGCGCCGGCTTGAGCAGGTTCGAGGCGTCCATCGCCCCGCCCGACGTGGCCCCGGCGCCGATCACCGTGTGGATCTCGTCGATGAACAGGATCCCGCCCTGCGTGTTCTCGAGTTCGGTCACGACCGCCTTCAGCCGCTCCTCGAAATCGCCGCGATAACGCGTACCGGCCAGCAGGGCGCCCATGTCGAGCGCGTAGATCGTGCACTTGCTCAGCACCTCGGGCACGTCGCCCTCGACGATCCGCTTGGCCAGGCCCTCGGCGATCGCGGTCTTGCCCACACCCGGGTCGCCCACGTAGAGCGGATTGTTCTTGGTGCGCCGGCACAGGATCTGGATGGTGCGCTCGATTTCGTGGTCGCGCCCGATCAGCGGATCGATCTTGCCCGCCACCGCCTTCTTGTTGAGGTTGACGCAATAGGCCGACAATCCGTCCTGGCCCTTGCCGCCGCGGCGGCCCTCTTCGCGCTCGCCCTCGCCCTCGCCGTTGCCGGCGCCGTTGCCCGGCGGCTGCGCGCTGCCCTGCACCGGCCGCTGCGCGGCCCGCCCCGGCGCTTTGGCGATGCCGTGGCTGATGAAGTTGACCGCGTCGAGCCGCGTCATGTCCTGCAGCTGCAGGAAATAGACGGCATGCGTCTCCCGCTCGCTGAACATCGCCACCAGCACGTTCGCGCCCGTCACCTCGTCCCGCCCGGAGGACTGGACGTGGATCGCCGCCCGCTGCACCACGCGCTGGAACGCCGCGGTCGGCTTGGGCTCGCCGGGCCGGTCTGACGCCAGGCCCGACAGGTCCTTGTCCAGAAACTCCGTCAGGTCGGCGCGCAGCTTGTCGAGGTCGACGCCGCAGGCGCGCAGCACGGTCGCCGCGTCGCTGTCGTCGGCCAGCCCGAGCAGCAGATGCTCGAGGGTCGCGTACTCGTGCCGGCGGTCGCTCGCCAGCGACAACGCGCGGTGCAACGTCTGCTCGAGATTGCGTGACAGCATGGAAACCTTCCTTCGCCCAACCCCGGCCACTGCGCCCACCGCCGCAGGAGTGACCGGCAACGGCCGGCGCCCCCTCTGCCGCTCAGTGTCCGGTGCGTCTCGCTACAATTCCAGTGAAAATGCGAACCGTCGCCGGAGAAGATGTGACGTGCCGGTTCGCACGCCAAGGCATCCCTTCGAATCGCCTTCCGCCGGCCCGCGTGCCGCCTCCGGGCACCTAGTCCTTCTCGATCGTGCACTGCAGCGGGTGCTGGTTCTGGCGCGCCAGATCCATCACCTGCGTGACCTTGGTTTCGGCCACTTCGTAGGTGAAGACCCCGCCGACCCCCCCCCCCCGCCGGGGGACGTGCAGCATCACCCGCGTCGCCGCCGGCCGCGTCTTCTGGAAGAA
>CAXUBM010000077.1:0-7726 GCA_964249235.1 uncultured Acetobacteraceae bacterium
CCGCTGTTAATATCGAGCGCTGCCGCATCGAATACCGCCGCCTGCAGGTTCAGCGCCTCGTTGTAGTATTCGCCCCGTATGTAGATGTAGCAGGCATGCGCCCCCATCGCGAACGAGGCGATCAGCGCTCCCTCGACCAGCTTGTGCGGATCATGCCTGATGATGTCGCGATCCTTGCACGTCCCCGGCTCGCTCTCGTCGGCGTTGATCACCAGGTAGGCCGGCCGGCCATCACTCTCTTTCGGCATGAACGACCATTTCAGCCCGGTCGGAAACCCCGCCCCGCCGCGCCCGCGCAGCCCCGAAGCTTTCATCTCGTCGACGATCGCCGTGCGGCCGCGCGCCAGAATGGCGGCCGTGCCGTCCCAATCCCCGCGCTTTCGGGCGCCTTCGAGGGTCCATTCGTCCTGCCCATACAGGTTGGTGAAGATGCGATCGCGGTCAGACAGCATCGCCATGTACCTCTTCCGCCCTCTCGCCCGCACCCGCGTCGCCGAGCAACGTCGTGCGCCCGCCCTGAGGCGCCGAATTCAGCCGGTCCACCGTCGGCCCCGGCTTCGGCCGCTCGCCACGCAGCAGGGCCTCGAGCAGTTCACCCGTCCGCGCCTCGTCCAGATCCTCATAGTAGTCGTCGTCGACCTGCAGGATCGGCGCGTTGACGCAGGCACCAAGACACTCGACCTCCGTCATCGTGAACATCCCATCCGCGCTCGTCTTCCCGAATCCCGGCACCCGGCCCACCGCGCGGCAGGCGCGTGCAATCGCGTCCGACCCACGCAGCCAGCACGGCGTCGTCGTGCAGACCTGCAAATGGTATCGACCGATCGGTTTTGTATTGTACATCAGGTAGAACGTCGCCACCTCATAGACCCGGATCGGCGGCATCCGCAGCCTGAGCGCGATCACGTCCATCGCCACCCGCGGCACCCAGGCGCTGCCCGTCCGTCGTCCTATCTGCTTCTGCGCGATGAACAGCAGCGGCATCACCGCCGAGGCTTGCCGCCCTTCCGGATACTTGGCGATCGCCGCCGCGACCGCCGCCTCGCTCTCCTCGTCGAACGCGAACGACGCCACCTCGGGCATCGGCCGCGACTCGGGCGAATGCCCCGGCTGCCCGTGCCCGATATTCTCCGCCGGCTGGAACCCGCCGCCCGGCCCGCCCGTCGCCCCGAACCCGCTCACCGGTCCACCTCGCCGAACACCAGGTCGATCGATCCCAAGATCGCCACCGCGTCCGCCAGCATGTGGTGCCGCGAGAGCTCGTCGATCGCCTGCAGGTGCGAGAACCCCGTCGGCCTGATCTTGCACCGGTAAGGTCGGTTGCCGCCGTCCGACACCAGATAGACCGCGAACTCGCCCTTCGGGCTCTCCACCGCCGTGTAGGTCGCGCCCGGCGGCACGTGATAACCCTCGGTGTACAGCTTGAAGTGATGGATCAGCGCCTCCATCGAGCGCTTCATCTCGTGCCGCGGCGGCTGCGTGATCTTATGATCCTGCACCCGCACCGGCCCCGGCTTCAATGCGGCCAGGGCCTGCTGGATGATCCGCACGCTCTGCCGCATCTCCGCCACCCGCACCAGGTAGCGGTCGTAGCAGTCGCCCGCCGCCCCTACCGGCACTTCGAACGACACCTCGTCATACTTGTCGTAGGGCTGCGCCCGCCGTAGGTCCCAGGGCACGCCGCTCGCACGCAAGTTCGGTCCCGAAAATCCCCAGGCCAGCGCCTGCTCGGCCGTGAACGCCCCGATTCCCACCGTGCGCTGTTTCCAGATCCGGTTGCCGGTCAGCAATCCTTCCAGGTCGTCGAGAAACGACGGAAACCGGCGCGACCAGTCCATGATCCGCTCCGCCAGCCCCGCCGGCATGTCGCGGTACACGCCGCCCGGCCGGAAGTAGTTGGCGTGATACCGCGCTCCCGACACCGCCTCGTAGAACTCGAGCAGGTGCTCGCGCTCCTCGTAGCCCCAGAGTCCCACCGTCTGCGCCCCGATGTCGAGCGCCATCGACACCACCGACAGGATATGGTTCAGGACCCGCGTGATCTCCGCGAACAGAACCCGTATCCACTGCCCGCGCTCCGGCGCCTCGATGCCGAGCAGCTTTTCAATCGCCAGCGCGAACGCGTGTTCCATGCACATCGGCGAGACGTAATCGAGCCGGTCGAAATAAGGCAGCGCCTGCGTATACGTCTTGTGCTCGATCAGCTTCTCGGTGCCCCGATGCAGCAGGCCCACATGCGGATCCGCCCGCTGCACCACTTCCCCGTCCATCTCCAGGATCAGGCGCAGCACGCCGTGCGCCGCCGGATGCTGTGGCCCGATATTGATCCGATGGGTTTCCATCTCGACGGTGCGCGTGCCGTCCGCCCCGACCTCGCCCACGGTCCGCGTCACCACCTCGCTCACCGACCACCTCCCGTCTGCCCCGTCCGCGGCTGCAGGTCGGCCCGCCTGACCTGCGCCCGCCTCACATCGACGTCATGCCGGCCCTCGTGCACCTTCTCGTCACCGGGCAGCGTCACGACGCCTTCCCAAGGGCTCTCGAAGTCGAACGACCGGAATTCCTGGGTCAGTTTGACCGGCTCGTAGACCACCCGTTTCTGATCCTCGTCGTAGCGGACCTCGACGAACCCGGTCAGCGGGAAGTCCTTGCGCAGCGGGTGTCCCTCGAAGCCGTAGTCGGTCAGGATCCGTCGCAGGTCCGGCTGCCCGGAGAACCGCACCCCGAACAGGTCGTAGCACTCGCGCTCCCACCATGTCGCCGACGGCCACAGCATGTGCACCGACGGCACCGGCGTCTCCTCGTCGGTTTTCACGACGACCCGGACCCGATGGTTGCGGCTCACCGACAGCAGATTGTAGACCACGTCGAAACGCTGCTCGCGCTCCGGGAAGTCCACCCCGCACAGATCCATCATCTGCTCGAACGCGAACCGCCGGTCCGTCTTCAGCGTCGCCATCAGAGTCGGCAGTCCATCGAGCGACGCGTGCACGACCAGTTCGCCCCGATCCACCGACGCCGACCGCACACCCGGCAACGTCCCCGCGATCTCGACCGCCATCGAGGCCGCGTGCACCCGCGCCCGTCCGGCCACGCTGGCGCCCGTCTCAGCCACGCAGGATCGTCCCGGTCCGCCGGATCTTCTTCTGCAGCTGCAGGATCCCGTAGACCAGCGCCTCCGCCGTCGGCGGGCACCCGGGCACGTAGATGTCCACCGGAACGATCCGGTCGCAGCCCCGCACCACCGAGTAGGAATAATGATAATAGCCGCCGCCGTTCGCACAGCTTCCCATGCTGATCACCCAGCGCGGCTCCGGCATCTGGTCGTAAACCTTGCGCAGCGCCGGCGCCATCTTGTTGCACAGCGTCCCGGCCACGATCATCACGTCGCTCTGCCGCGGCGAGTTGCGCGGTATCACGCCGAAGCGATCCAGGTCGTAGCGCGGCATGTAGGCGTGGATCATCTCCACCGCGCAGCAAGCCAGTCCGAACGTCATCGGCCACAGACTGCCCGTCCGCGCCCAGTTCACCACGCGATCGACGTTGGCGACCACGAAACCCTTGTCGCTGATTTCGCCGGTGATCCCCTTGATCACCGCGTCCTGCTCGGGCCCGGCGGGCAACTGCTTGCGGTTCCAGGCCACCTCGCCCGGGCTGTCGACGATCTGGTCCATGCTCACCTCACTCCCACTCGAGAGCGCCCTTTTTCCACTCGTAGATGAAGCCCGCCGTCAGCACGCCGAGGAAGGCGAGCATTGAGAAGAAACCCACCCCGCCGATCGCCCGCAGGCTGATCGCCCAGGGAAACAGGAAGGCGATCTCGAGATCGAAGATGATGAACAGGATCGCCACCAAGTAGTAGCGGACATCGAAACGTCGCCTCGCGTCGTCGAACGGCTCGAACCCGCACTCGTAGGCGGAAACCTTCTCGGGATCGGGATTCTGCCGTGCCGCCAGCAGGGAAGCAACGACCATCGCGCCCGATATGGCGGCTGCGATGACGATGAACACCGCCACCGGGAAATAACTGTCGATGACCGGATGCATGGCCGAGCCCTTCACGTCAGGCCAGACACTTAGCCTCGAACCACCACTCCCACCAGATGCGCTGCGTCGCAACACTGTCGACCGAAGATCGGCAATGGCGCGAGTGACGGGGCTCGAACCCGCGACCTCCGGCGTGACAGGCCGGCGCTCTAACCAACTGAGCTACACCCGCATCTGGCGTGGACGGCGGTGTAAAGAACGGGTCCCGGCCCGTCAAGCCGGCCGGCAGGGGACAACCTGATGGGATGGGCGGTGACGGGATCGAACCGCCGACCCTCTCGGTGTAAACGAGACGCTCTGCCGCTGAGCTAACCGCCCTCGCCGCGCCCTTGTGGCCGCGCATCGAGCGCGTCCTTCAGGCCCCTGGCCACCTTGAAGCGCACCGACACCGACGAGGGCAAGTCCATCGGCTCGCCGGTGCGCGGATTGCGCCCTTTCGCCGCCTTGCGGGTCGCGGTCACGAAGGTGCCGAACCCGCTCAGGCGGACCTCTTCACCCGCGCACAGCGTCCGCCCGATCATCTCCAGCATGGTCTCGACCATCTGCGCCGTTTTCGCCCGGGAAAGGTCCGCCTCTTCCGCCAGGGCGGTGACGAGCTCCACCTTGTTCAACGCGTCCCTCGTCTCACGGCAGTCCGTCGACACTAGAAGGGCCGCTTCCGACAGGTCAACGACGCGAAAGGCTGACGGAGCCAGGGCCCCGCCCGTGCTCCAGGGCTCGAATGATCGATGGCAAGGCGAGCCTTCCAAAGGCAAAGGGCGTCACGCGACAGCGTGCGTGTTGCGCGCGACGCCCCCGTCCTCTCGACCCGCTCAGTGCGTCAGCGCCGCCGCCGGCGGCGTGGCGGCCGCCTTCGCCACCCCGTCCGCCGGCTCTTCCCAGTCGATCGGGTCGGGCTTGCGCACCAGCGCCCTCTCGATCACGTCGTCCACGCTGCCCACCGGCACCAGCGTCAGCAGCCGTTTGACGTTCTCGGGGATCTCGGCCAGGTCTTTCTCGTTGTCCTTGGGGAACAACACCGTCTTGATCCCCGCCCGAAGCGCGGCGAGCAGCTTCTCCTTCAACCCGCCGATCGGCAGCACCCGGCCCCGCAGCGTGATCTCGCCCGTC
This sequence comes from uncultured Acetobacteraceae bacterium, assembly GCA_964249235.1. GTDB lineage: Bacteria > Pseudomonadota > Alphaproteobacteria > Acetobacterales > Acetobacteraceae > CAXTPV01. Next base: position 5,158 of record CAXUBM010000077.1, read on the forward strand.
ATCGCCATGTCGCGCCGCACCGGAATGCCCGTCAGCACCGACACCAGCGACGTCGCCATCGCGATCCCCGCCGAAGGCCCATCCTTCGGCGTCGCCCCTTCCGGCACATGGACGTGCAGGTCGCGCTTGCCGAAGACCGTCGGATTGATGCCGAACTGCGTCGAGCGCGACCGCACGTAGCTCAGCGCCGCCGTGACACTCTCCTGCATCACGTCGCCGAGCTTGCCCGTGTGCTTCACGTCGCCCTTGCCCGGCACCATGATGCTCTCGATCGTCAGGATCTCGCCACCGACCTCGGTCCAGGCCAGCCCCGTGACCACGCCTACCATGTCCTCCGCCTCGGTCTCGCCGTAGCGGAAGCGCGGCACGCCGGCATAGGTCCCGACATTCTCCTCGGTGATCGTCACCTGCGCCGCCTTGCCGGTGACGATCTCCTTGACCGCCTTGCGCGCAAGGTTAGCGATCTCACGCTCCAGGTTTCGCACCCCCGCTTCCCGCGTGTAGGTCTGGATCAGCACGCGCAGCGCCTCGTCGGTCAGCGTCCACTCGCCCGGCTTGAGGCTGTTCGCCTCGCCCTGCTTGCCGATCAGATGCCGCTTGGCGATCTCGACCTTCTCGTCCTCGGTGTAGCCGGGGATGCGGATGATCTCCATCCGGTCCAGCAGCGGCTGCGGCATGTGCAGGCTGTTGGCGGTGGTGATGAACATCACGTCCGACAGGTCGTAGTCGACCTCCAGATAGTGGTCGGCGAACGTCCCGTTCTGCTCCGGATCCAGCACCTCCAGCAGCGCCGACGATGGATCACCCCGCCAATCCGCCCCGAGCTTGTCGATCTCGTCGAGCAGGAACAGCGGGTTGGAGCTCTTCGCCTTGCGCATCCCCTGCACGATCTTGCCCGGCATCGAGCCGATATAGGTCCGCCGGTGCCCGCGGATCTCCGCCTCGTCGCGCACGCCGCCCAGCGACATCCGCACGAAGTTGCGCCCCGTCGCCTTGGCGATCGACTTGCCCAGCGACGTCTTGCCCACGCCCGGCGGCCCGACGAGGCACAGGATCGGCCCCTTCAGCTTGTTCGAACGCGACTGCACCGCGAGATATTCGAGGATCCGCTCCTTGACCTTTTCCAGCCCGTAATGGTCGATGTCGAGCGAACGCTGCGCCTCGGCCACGTCGTTGCGGACCTTCGTCCGCTTCTTCCACGGGATCGACAGCACCCAGTCCAGGTAGTTGCGCACCACCGTGCTCTCGGCGCTCATCGGGCTCATCGTGCGCAGCTTCTTCAGCTCGCCGAGCGCCTTCTCGCGCGCCTCCTTCGTCAGCTTCGTCGCCTTGATCCGCTCCTCGAGCTCGGAGGCCTCGTCCTTGCCGTCCTCACCCTCGCCGAGCTCCTTCTGGATCGCCTTGAGCTGCTCGTTGAGATAGTACTCGCGCTGCGTCTTCTCCATCTGCCGCTTGACGCGGTTGCGGATTCGCTTCTCCACCTGCAGCACGCCGATCTCCGCCTCCATGTGGGCGAAAACCCGCTCCAGCCGCTCGGCGACGCGCTCGGTCTCGAGCAGTTCCTGCTTTTCGGCGATCTTCAGCGACAGGTGGCTGGCGATCGTGTCGGCGAGCTTGCTCGGCTCCTCGATCTGGTTCAGCGAGACCAGCACCTCGGGCGCGATCTTCTTGTTGAGCTTGATGTACTGCTCGAACTGGGTGACCACGGTGCGGCCGAGCGCCTCGATCTCCGGCGCGTCCTCGCCGCCCACCTCCGGCAACGCCTCCACCGCGGCCTCGAAGTGGCTCTCGGTCTCGCGGAACTCGGTGATCCGCGCCCGACGCTGCCCCTCGACCAGCACCTTCACCGTGCCGTCCGGCAGCTTCAGGAGCTGCAGGATTGTCGACACTGTGCCCGCCCGATAGATGTCGTCCGGGCCTGGATCGTCCTGGGCCGCGTTCTTCTGCGCCACCAGCAGGATCTGCCGGTCGTCCTTGGTCACCGCCTCGAGCGCGCGCACCGATTTCTCGCGCCCCACGAACAGCGGCACGATCATGTGCGGAAACACCACGATGTCGCGCAGCGGCAGCACCGCCAGCACTTCGCCGCCCGTCTGCGCGGGGCCGGCCTCTGTTGTCTCGGTCATCTGACCTCCTAAAGGGACAGTCTAAGGCCGCCGCCCGATAAGCGGCACGACGGCACGCAACGGATATCGGTTTCGGCCCGCCCGCGAGCAAGGCCATGCACGCCGCGCTCCACTTCAAGACTCGTCCCCACCCCAGGGATCCAAGGGGTGCGCCCCTTGGCGGGGTCAGGGGCAGCGCCCCGGCTTTAAGCGGAGTGCTCCGCCGCCCGCTCCTTGCCATACACGAACACGGGCTGCGCCCGGCTCTCGGCCACGTCGCGGTTGACCACCACCTCCTCGACCCCTTCGAGCCCGGGCAGGTCGAACATCGTCGGCAGCAGGATCGCCTCCATGATCGACCGCAAGCCCCGGGCCCCTGTCCGCCGCGCGATCGCCCTCGTCGCCACCGACTTCAGCGCGTCCTCGGTGAAGGAGAGCTTCACCCCCTCCATCTCGAACAGCCG
>CAXUBM010000078.1:0-7654 GCA_964249235.1 uncultured Acetobacteraceae bacterium
TCCGGCGTGCGGGCCAGGCTGATGACGTGGATCGGCGGCGCGGACGTCACGCCCAGGGGCGCCGGCTCAGGGCGTGCGGGCGGAGGGCGCCCGCTCGGCGTCCGGCGAGCGGATGACGAATCGGCCGCATCCGCCGCCGCCCACCTCGCATCGCGCCGCGCGAACGCGCCGCACTTCGCCCACCGTGAAACGCCCTAGTTGGTCGCCGTCATCATGTCGCCGCCGCCCGAGACGTCCGGCTGCCCGGCCGACCCGACCGGCGGGCGCGCCTTGTCGCCGTCCTGGACGAGGTAATCGTGCAGGACGCGGCCGTACGGCAGGGTCATGTCCGTGACGAGATGGAGCCCGTCGACGTGTTCGAGCACCGGCAGGTCGGCCATAGGACAGTTGACGGCCTGGGCCAGTTCGAGCCGCGCGCGTCCAGTCCACGCCCCCTTCACCACGATGTCGGCGAAGGTGATGCCGACCAGCTGGGCTATGCCCGCGGAGCCGTCGATGTCGGGGATCAGCTTCAGCGTCACTTGGGTGCGCTTCAGCAAGGCCTCCACCTCGCCGAGATCGCTCGGACCTCCGTGCTTGTAGACCATCGTTCCGCTGGCGACGCGCTGGCCCGCATAGGTCAGGACCCCGGTCAGGGTGTCGCTCGCCGTTTCCAGCGTCGCGCAGCCGTACTTCATCGGATAGCCCCAGATCTCGCGCCCTCCCGCCAGCGGCGGGCAGTTGTCCACGTACATCTGGGTCAGAAAGCTGCACTTCTCTCCTTCGAACGTGCAGGGGATCGCCTGCAGCGCCGCCGAATAGGCCCCGAAGCCCTCCCCGTCGGGCAGGTCGAGCCACTGCACAGACACCGTATCGCCGTCGGGCTCCAGCGGCTCGGGCAGCATCTTCCTGATCTGCGCCGGATCCGTGCGGTAGTAGATGATCATGTACTGCCGGTCGAAGAACTTGTACGGACCGGTGGGGTACGTCGGGCTCTGCAGCGGCATGGAGCTGAGCTTCAGCACATCCTGCTTGTTCACGGTCTCAGGCCTCCCTCAGCCCGCTGCGTCTTTGATGTAGTCGAACAGCACCCGGCCATGCGGCAGGCTCAGGTCGCTGACATAGTGCTTGCCACCGACGATCCGCAGGATGGGCAGGTCGGCGACGGGAGCGTTGACGTGCGGGATCAGCTGCAGCCGCGCCGGGCTGACCCAGGTGCCCTTCACGGTGACGTTCTCCAGATTGTAGGCGACGAGCATGCAGATCTTAGGACTGCCGTCCACATCGGGGATGATCTTCAGGTTGCAGGAGGTCTTGGTCATGGCCTTGGCCTGCGCCTCGCAGCCGCCGGGGCTCTCCTGCCACTTGTAGGCCATCGTCCCCATGGCGACGATCTGGCCGGCGTAGGACAGGGTGCCTGTCAGCGTGTCCGAGGCGACAATCAGCTTGGGCAGGGCGTACTTCTTGGGAAAGCCCCAGATTTCGCGGCCGGCGCTGATCGGCGGCTCGTCGTCCAGATACATCTGGGCGGTATAGTTGATGGGCTCGCCGTTGAAGGTGCACGGGATGACGATCCCGCTCTCGGTATAGTCGCCGAAACCCGAGCTGTCGGGCATCTTGATCCATTCGTAGAGGACGAGGTTCTCCGGGTTGGGCTCCAGCGGTTCCGGCACCGCGGCGCGGAGCGCCACAGGGTCGGTTTCGTAGGTGACGATCATGAACTCGCGGTTGATGAACCTGTAGGGTCCCAGCGGATAGCTGGGCGCGGCCGCCGGCATGGACGGCAGCTTGAGGATCTCTTCAGGCGTCATAGGTCGGCGGTCCCCCGGGCGAAAACGCGAGAAATGGATTACATGAAAGCCGATTTTATATCGGTCGTGGTGCGCACGCCGACATCATCGACATGCTCTTCTAACCATTGGCCGGCGCAGGCGCGGCCGACGTCGCGCAGCTCCTTCAGGAACCTCCAGTCGGAGTTCAGCTTGCTGGTGACCCCGAGGCTGGTCATGAACTTGTCGTCCTGGATCGAGTGGATCAGCATGCGGCGATGCTTGTCGTCGGCGAGCTGGCCGTCGTCGATCAGGTGGCTGACGAAGGAGATGGCGCGCATCTCGCGCATCAGGCTGGAATTGAAGCTGATCTCGTTCAGCCGGTTTAGGATGTCCTTGGCCGTCTTGGGGATTTCGTTCCGGACGAGGGGATTGATGTGAACGATCACCACGTCGTTGGTCTGGCTGCCGTAGATCAGCGGGAAGATCGCCGGATTGCCCATGTAGCCGCCGTCCCAATAGCCCTCGCCGTCGATCATCACGGTCTGGAACATGAAGGGCAGGCAACCGGAGGCCAGCACCTGGTCGGGGCCGATCTCGTGGTTCTCGAACATGCGGACCTTGCCGGTGCGCACGTTGGTGGCCGACAGGAACAGCTTGATCGGGCAGCCTTCGCGCAGGACGTTGAAGTCCACACAACCCTCCAACACCGTGCGCAGCGGGTTTAGGTTCATCGGGTTGAGTTCGTAGGGCGACATGATCCGCGACAGGATGTCGAAGAACATGAAGGCCGGGCTGTAGTCGAGGCTATGGTTGCCCAGCAGCTTGTCGATCGGCGAGGGCTGAAGCGGCCCCTTCGCCCCTTCGTCGCTGATCTTCTTCCAGAACTTCTCAAGTTCCTCGCGCGCGCCATCGGCTCCGCCGATGGTCAGTCCGTAGCCCAGGACCGTGGCGTTCATCGCCCCGGCGCTGGTCGCGCTCACCGCATCGAAGGTGACCCGGCCGTCTTCGAGCAGCTTGTCGAGCACACCCCAGGCGAACGCTCCGTGCGCCCCGCCGCCCTGGAGCGCGAGATTGACCTTCTTGCTGTTAAGCCCCGGCGTGTACGCGATGGACCCCGGCCTAGTCATCGTCCGCGTCGCCATATCGCCCCCCGGCAGCCGCCAAGTCGTAAGGGACTTTGCAGTGGTAGTTTACGCTACAGCACGCTAGGTAGGACGACAAGATCGGTTCGCCTCTGACGGGAGGCGAAGGGGCGATCTTAGGGGCAAATCACACCAGCGGGAGTTTCAGATGCTCAAGGGACTTAGCGCCGTCGTCACCGGCTCGACCAGCGGGATCGGGCTGGGGATCGCCAACGTCCTCGCGTCCAAGGGCGCGAACCTCGTGATCAACGGTTTTGGCGATGCGGCGGCGATCGAGAGCGAGCGCGCCAGGCTGGAGTCACAGTACGGGGTCAAGGTCGTCTACAGCGGTGCGGACATATCCAAGCCCGACGACGTCAAGGCGATGGTCGAGCTATGCGTCAGCAGCTTTGGCGCGATCGACATCTTGGTCAACAATGCCGGCATCCAGTACACATCGAGCGTCGAGGACTTTCCCGCCGAGAAGTGGAATCAGATCATCGCAATCAATCTCTCCGGCATCTTTTGGGGCATTCACCATGCCCTGCCGCACATGAAGGCGAAGGGTTTCGGGCGGATCATCAACATCGGTTCGGTGCACGGCCTTATCGGCAGCGTGCATAAGGTCGCCTATGTCGCCGCCAAGCACGGCGTGGTCGGCATGAGCAAGGTCGTGGCGCTGGAGACGGCGGGCACCGGCGTCACCTGCAACACCATCTGCCCCGGCTGGGTCCATACGCCGCTGGTGCAGAAGCAGATCGAAGACAACGCCAAGCGCGATGGCGTCAGCGTCGAGCAGGCCACCGAAAACCTCTTGGCCGAGAAGCAGCCGTCCAAGCAATTCGCCACGCCCGAGCAGATGGGCGAACTCGCCGCCTTCCTCGCCAGCGAGGCGGCGGCGCAGATCACGGGCACCGCCGTCCCCGTCGACGGCGGCTGGACAGCGCAGTAGGCGCCGCGAAGCCAGAGCGCCGGAGCCTGCCTGGAGGTGGGTATGCCGGCGCATGGCCTTGGCGAGCGTTCGGGGGCGAGCGTCCGGGGACCACACTCGGCGGATGGCTTGACACGCGGGAGCAGGCGACGCGCGGCGCCGAACTTCCGTGGCGAGCCGTGTTGCTGGCTGAGCGAGGATCCAGCTAAGGGCTGCTGAGCCTGCGCCGTCGAGACATGCACGGCGCAAGCGCCGCGCCTGTCCGCCGACACCGGGCGACCGGAGTCTACGCGTGCATTTAACGTGCGTCTCCGCTTCACAGATGCATCACGCTACAAGACGGCTGTGACCATCGATATCAGAACCAATAGCTGAGGTCCAAGCCGGCTGTAAGCGGTTGATTGGAGCGACCTCGTATAGCTGAGAATTGCCGTCCCCGTTTCGGGCGCCACTTCCGGCAAGATGTTGAGCGGCGGGATGTCCCAGTGTGGCCCCCCGTCCAGCCACGGGGCGTCGCCTACGTCGCCACGCACGGCGCCGTTGTTCGTGACCGTAGGGAAGGGCTTGGCGACGACCCGGTCGATCCAGACGCTTCTGTAGTTTTCCGTTCCTACGATGCGCGACGCCAGCTTGTCATCTGTCAGCGGAACATTGACCATGATGTTGTTGTCATGGCTGAAGCCGCCTCGGTCGGTGCCTGACAGGATGTTCTCGCCGGAGGCGTGGTGTCCGGTCGCACCGGGCTGGTTGGTGATCAGCCCGACCGTTCCACCCATCGACCCCGATCCGAACAGCGTGCCCTGCGGCCCGCGCAGGACCTCGATACGGTTCAGGTCGTAGAGGTCGGGATCGATCACCGAGCGGCCGTTCTGGGCGTTGGCCGGCCCGGTCAGCGGCACGTCGTCGAGATAGAAGCCGACAATGGCGGAGTTGCCGCCGCTGGAGGTCATGCCGCGCATCTCGACCTCCGTCTGGCTCGGCCCCTCGCTTTCAGCGAGAGGGCGTGCTGAAGCGCTCCAGGGCCAGATACCCGTTCGTAGAGCAGGCCTTCGCCGATGGCGGCTATGCCGGGCGCCTGATCGACTGGGCCAGGCAGAAGACGCACATCACCCCGCAGATCGTGCGCCGCACCCCCTCGACGAAGGGCTTCGACGCTGGGTCGTCGAAAGGACGTTCGCCTGGATCATCAAGAACCGCCGCTTCGTCCTCGACTACGAACAGCTCACCCCTGTCGCCGAGACCCTCATCGTCATCGCCGCTTCCGCCACGCTCATCCGGCGCTGGCCATGACCCAGAAAGCCTCCGGCCGCGCGATGCCGCTGGCCTTGTTGATGTAGATCGCGCCGTGGCGGAACGAGCGGACCGGGAACACCGGCAACGCCAGGAACGGCGACCCTGCGCCTGCGAAGGTGCGCAGGAAGTAGGTCATGCCCAGCTCGGACACCTGGTAGGCGCGTCGCCGGACCATCGCCTCGAAGATGTCGGTGACGATGCGGCCGCTGTGGAAGACGGCGTCGACACCGTCAATCTTCACCGTTCCGTCCCGTAGCAGCTTGGTGAGATAGTAGTTCGAGAAGGCGATATTGAGCTTACGGGGCATTACGGTGGCCTCCACTTCTGTGTTATGCGGGCGGCGTCGGAGGGAGGCCGAGGTGAGATCCAGGTGTCGACTGTCAGGTAAGCTCTGTCGTCTCGTCGGACACATGGTGTTCGGCGGGAACAGCGTCACAGGATGGTTGGACTGATCCGAGTGCGGCCAGCGATGGGGTGAGTGTCCGGCCGTCGTCGCGCTCTCAAGGCCCACGCTGCAGGTGACGGCGGATCAGGTCCGCGACGGCGTCCGTCGCGGGATGGTAGACGACCATGCCGAGTTCCGGCCTGCCGTCGACGGCGAAGGCGGAGAACTCAAGCTCGACGAGGCCCAGCTCAGGATGATGAATCCGTTTCAGCCCCTCGCCGTGGGCCGCCACGTCGTTGTCGCGCCATAGAGCGTCGAACTCGGGGCTCGTCCGGGAAAGTTCATCGACCAGGTTGGTGATCTCCGTGGTCGCGCCGGCCCGGGCGACGTCCGCCCGGAAGGCGCCCACGACGAACCGCGCGACGCCGAGCCAGTCCTCCTGGGCGGCGCGCACGCGCGAGTCGGCGAACATCAACCGAAGGATGTTGCGCTGCGCCGGGAGCAGCTGGCCGTAGTCGGTCAGCAGCGCCGCCGCGGCGCGGTTCCAGGCGACGACGTCCCATGTCGCCGTCTTGATGATCGCGGGACTCACCGTCAACGCGTCGAGCACACGCTGAAGACGCGGGGACACGCCGTCGATGGCCTTGTAGCGGACTTCCGGCGGACGCCCGAGGCCGAGCATGAACAGGTGCTCGCGCTCGGGATCGGTCAGCATCAACCCCGCGGCGATGCGATCGAGGACGTCGGCGGAGGGCGCGCCCCCGCGCCCCTGCTCCAGCCAGGTATACCAGGTCGGGCTGATGTTGGCGCGCTGGGCCACCTCCTCGCGCCGAAGGCCCGGGGTACGACGGCGGCCGGCCGGAAAGCCCAGGGCTGCAGGGTCGAGGCGGGTGCGGCGGTCACGCAGATAGCTGCCGAGCCCGTTGCCCAGGTCGGTCGACATGGCGATCCTGTTGGTGGCTATACCAGGATGATCTCACTACTTTAACAGGAGGGAAGTTAGGCCGATAGGCCGCTCTCGACAATCTCGGAGACCTTCCATGCGCGTGTTCCTTACCGGCGCGACCGGCTTCATCGGTTCGCGGGTGGTGCCCGAACTGATCGGGGCCGGCCACCAGGTGCTCGGGCTGACCCGCTCGGACCAGGGCGCGCGCTGGCTTGTGAGCAATGGCGCCGAAGCGCATCGCGGCACGCTCGAGGAGCCGGACAGCGTCGCCAGCGGTGCGGCGCAGGCGGACGCGGTGATCCACACCGCCTTCGACCACGACTTCTCCCGCTTCGTCGAGAATTGCGAGAAGGACCGCCGGGTGATCGAGGCGATGGCGGACGTGCTCGCCGGCTCGGACCGGCCGCTGATCATCACTTCTGGCACGGGCATGGGCAGCCCACGGAACGGCGGGCTCGCCGTCGAGACGGAATTCGACCGCGACAACCCCAATCCGCGCCGCCTGTCCGAGCTGACCGGCGAGGCGGTGGGCAAGCGGGGCGTCTCCGTCGCCGCCGTGCGCCTGCCGCAGGTCCACGACACGCAGAAGCAGGGGCTGATCTCGCCGGCGATCGACATCGCCCGCCAGAAGGGCGTGTCCGCCTACGTCGGCGACGGCTCGAACCGCTGGCCGGCGGCGCATGTGGGCGACGTGGCGCGGCTCTACAGGCTGGCCCTGGACAAGCACGAACCCGGCGCACGCTGGCACGCGGTGGCCGAGCAGGGCGTGCCGGTCCGCCAGATCGCCGAGGTCATCGGCGCGGGACTCGGCCTGCCGGTCCGGTCCCTGTCGCCCGAGGAAGCGATGGAGCATTTCGGTTGGCTTGGCCCCTTCGCGGGCATGGATCTTCCCGCGTCCAGCGCGTCGACGCGCGAACGGCTCGGTTGGTCGCCGGAAGGCCCCGGCCTCATCGAGGACCTGCGAAACATGGACTATGCTTCGGCCAGGCCCTCCTGATCCAGCACCCCCCGGTATCTGAGGCCGGCCTGCTCCGCCGCGAGCGGGGCTTAGCCTGTGAGGCGCAGCGCGGAGTTGGCGATGGTCAATTTGGCGAAGCTCCATCCGCTGGCGGTCTGTTCGATCCCTTCCACGGTCTGGCGGGCGCGATCCACCGCGTCGCGGCGCGCTTCGGTCCAGCGGGCCACGCTCGAGGCCGCCGCCGCCGGGTCGCTCGCCGTACCGGGCGC
>CAXUBM010000079.1:0-7635 GCA_964249235.1 uncultured Acetobacteraceae bacterium
CCGGCTGTGGCGCTTCGCCGCTTGCCCCACCTCGATGTCACCAGACGGAGCCCCCACCGATGAGCGGTCCCATCAACGAAGCGGAGTACATCCCGGTCGGTCCCGCGACCACGGTCGCAACGTTCGGCCCGATCGCCTTCCCGGTCCCAGGACGCGAGGTGAGCCTGGAGCTGCGCGTCAGCATGCCCGCGACGGGATCGGACTTGCCGGTCATCCTTCTCTCGCATGGCCACGGCCAGTCGACCTACCTGTCCTCGCTGCGCGGCTACGGGCCGCTCGTCGACTTCTATGCTGCCCATGGTTTCGTGGTGATCCAGCCGACTCACCAGGACTCGAAGGCGCTCGGCCTCGACCCGGGCGGACCGGAAGGCCCACTGTTCTGGAGGTCGCGCGCGCAGGATCTGCGCTTCATCCTGGACCATCTCGACCGCATCGAGGCCGCCGTCCCGGGGCTGAGCGGACGATTGGACCGGAGCCGGGTCGGCGCGGTGGGCCACTCGATGGGCGGGCATACGGTCGCGATGCTCGCGGGCATGCGGGTCACCGACCCGGTCGACGGCAGGACGTGGGACTTGACCGACCGCCGGATCAAAGCAGCGGTGCTGCTCGCGCCGCCCGGCAGCGGCGCCGACCTCGCCGCGTTTGCTTCGGAGCACTATCCGGTGCTGCGCAACAGCAGCTTCGCCGGGATGCAGACGCCGGCGCTCGTCGTGGTGGGCGATCAGGATCAGCATTCACGGTTCTCGGAGCGTACGGACTGGCGCGCCGATGCTTACGTCCTCGGCCCTGCTCCAAAGAGCTTGCTGACGCTCTTCGGGGCTAAGCACTCGCAAGGAGGTGTGTCCAGTTATGACGCGCGCGAGGCGACCGACCAGGATCCGGAGCGGCTGGGCGTCGTCCAGCGGCTCAGCTGGGCATACCTGCGCTCTCAGCTCTACGCGAGCGACTCTGCCTGGTCAAAGGCCTGCGAAGCATTGACGGTACAAGGAAGCGCGCAAGGTCGTGTCGAACAGAAGTAGGTGGATCGACCGCGATCAACGCTTCGCCCGAAATTCAGGCCGTTGCTTGCTCCCGGCGTCCCGAGCGCGACGCCGCCGTCGAGGAGCGGCTCGTATCGATCGGAGACTGCGAGGCAGGGCTTCTACAATCTCCGGACCCGCTGCCGGATGGCGTCGGCCACCCGGTCGCGTTGCTCGGGAAACAGCGCGTGTGCGGCATCGTCAATGATGATGATCGTGGCTGGATCTACCAACTTGTCGTGCAACCCCGACCAGAACGGCTGCGGCCTGAAAAGGCGCCGAAGCGCGGGATGAGTTCGCAAATGGGAGCCGAGCCGGCTGACCAGTAGGGTTCGAGATCGGTGGCCTCGAATTGGGCACCGTCGGTTCCCGGCTGCTCGGGTTTCATTTCACCCGGCCGTTTCTGCATGGAATCGTGCCGTATTCAGATGCGCGCCGACGCATCTCCATCTTCTCGCAAGTCGATCCGCCAGATCAGGTCCGCCACGCCGGCGGCGAGCAGCACGTTCGGCGCGAGCAAGCACGCCCCATTCAGGCCGGCCCGCGGCTCGGCAAGCTCGAGCACGACCCGCGGTTCGACCGGATTGTCCGGCTCCACCCCGTCAGATCGAACTCATAGAGCCGAGCCTGCCGCGTGTGATACACATCGCGATACCGAGAAGAAGCCGCCACGCCACGACGAAGGTGGCGTTGTATTCGAACGTGAAGCGGTGAGACGGCTCGACCGGGAGCGTATCGCCGGGCGGCGGCACGAACCGGAGCTCGTTGCGGTTCGCGACCGTGATCAACATCGATCCGTCGGCACGCACCGCCAGGTTCTCCAGGAAGAACTTCTCTGGGAAGTCCGCCACGACGGTCAGCTTGGCCTGGAGAAGACGAGATATGGAACCAACTCTCCTGTGAGGGATGAGCGGCGGCGATCATGGAGCCGGGACCGCGAACAGATTGCGCAGGCGACAGACAAGATCGTAACAGCCGGCGAGAACCTTGAAGTCCACGAGTCCTTGCTCGCCGAAGCACCGGAGCGACTGCGCGTAGAGAAAGGCCTGCGCAATGGTCGGGCTGCGCAGCATCGGATTGCACGGTCCGATCAGGCGGTCGTCCGAGGTCTTGCTCTCGAACCCGATCCTCGACAACCACGACCCCATGGTCGAGACCATTTTGTCCCACAGCGCCTTCTGCTCGGGGGCGAGGTCCGCCCTGGCGAGAAGCGGCAGGCGGCCGCCGAGCCGGTCGTCATCTGCCGCCATCGTCGGCTCGTCCTGCTTTGGCGCCTATTGATCGAGACCGGTCGAGCCCGCGTCGGCCGGTAGGTCGAAGGCGGCGGGGGTCATGCAGACCATCGTGAACCAGCCGATCAGCACCGAGACATCCACGAGGCCCGTTGGCGCCCTGCGCCCTCGCCGCCCCTGCGTCCCGCGGGCGGCGGCGCTCCGGACCCGCATCACCCGAAGATCACTCCACCAGCCGCGCCGCCGTGCCGAGCGCCGGCCCTGCACGATCACCCTACCAGCAAAAGTGCTCGAGACCGGTCGACGAGTTCGCCGAGATGCGTTCGCGCGGCTCCGGCGCGCTTGTGTGCGCTCGACCTCGCGAGCCACCACCCGCGGCAGCACAGCGGACACCGGGAACCCTTGACGAGCCGGCGCGATCTGACCAGCGATTCAAAGCAATCATCCGAGTGGAGCCCGAACGCGATGTCGCGTTACGCGTCGCCTATCGTCCTCCTGCTCCTGGCCTTGCTGCTCACCGCCTGCAGCACCCACGGCTCCTCCTTCCTCGAACCGCACGGCCTCGTCGCCGCCGCCCAGCGCCGCTGGTTGTTCAAGACCCTCGCCCTGATGTCGATCGTTGTCGTCCCCGCCCTGGTGCTCTGCCCCTTCTTCGCCTGGCGCTACCGCTACGGCGGCTCGCGCGCCGCCTACCGGCCGAACTGGAGCTTCTCCTGGCCGCTCGAATTCGTGGTCTGGGGGGTGCCGATGGCCATCGTCGCCACCCTCGGCTGGTTCATCTTCACGCCCGAGCTCAGGCTCGATCCCTACAACCGCCTGCCGGTGGCCGGCGACACGCTGCGCATCGAGGTCGTCGCGTTGAACTGGAAGTGGCTGTTCATATACCCCGAGCAGGGGATCGCCAGCGTCGGCACCGTTGCGATCCCGGTCGGCCGCAACGTCGAATTCGACCTGACCAGCGACCGCACCATGCAATCCTTCTCGATCCCCGCACTCGGCAGCCAGATCTACGCCATGGCCGGCATGGTCACCCGCCTCAACCTCGAGGCGTCCAACGTCGGCGACTACGTGGGCCAGAACACCCAGTTCAACGGCATGGGTTTCCAGCGCGACCGCTTCAGCACGCTCGCCATGACCCCGGCCGACTTCACCGCCTGGGTGGCCAGCGTCAAAACCTCTCCGATCGAGCTCGACGGGCCCGTCTACGACGTTCTCCACCAGGACAGCACCGCCGAAGAAGCGCGCCAGACCCTGCACGCCACCGCGCCGCCCGCCAACGGTCTCTATTTCTCCTCCGTGCCGCCCGACTTCTTCAAGTCGGTCCTGGCCAAATACCGCGGCATGCAGATGCCACCTCCAGCCTGACCTCGGGAGCATGACGATGAATTGGTGGCATCTCCTCCTCGGCAACCTGTCCTACAGCGCGCTCCCGTTCACCTACAGCCTGATCGCCACCTTCGCCGCCGGCATGGTCGTCGTCGGCGCCGTCTCGCTCGGCGGTCTGATCACCGTGCTCGGCAAGTGGAAATACCTCTGGACCGAGTGGTTCACCTCAGTCGATCATAAGAAGATCGGCATCATGTACATCGTCATCGCGCTCGTCATGCTGCTCCGCGCGGTGATCGAGGCGAACATGATGCGCCTGCAGCAATCGATGGCCTACAATTCCGCCGGCTATCTGCCGCCCGACCATTTCGCCCAGCTCTTCACCACCCACGGCACCATCATGGTCTTCTTCATGGGCATGCCGTTCCTGATCGGCGTGATGAACTACGTCATGCCGATGCAGATCGGCGCCCGCGACGTCTCGTTCCCGGTGATGAACTCGATCAGCCTCGGCATGACCTTCGGCGGCGCCTCGCTGATGATGGTCTCGCTCTGCCTGGGCAAGTTCTCGACCGGCGGCTGGAGCGGCTATCCACCCTACACCGAGCTGAGCTTCCAGCCCGGCGTCGGACCCGACTACTGGATCTGGGCCGTCACCATGAGCGGCATCTCGACGACGCTGACCGGCATCAATTTTGCCGTCACCATCTACAAGAAGCGCTGTCCCGGCATGAGGCTGATGTATATGCCGCTGTTCACCTGGACGACGCTCTGCACCAGCATCCTGATGATCTTTGCCATGCCGCCGCTGACGGTCGCGACCACCATGCTGGCCTTGGATCGCTATCTCGGCATGCACTTCTTCACCAACGCGCTGGGCGGCGACGTGATGAACTACGTCAACCTGTTCTGGCTCTTCGGCCATCCCGAGGTCTACATCCTCATCCTGCCCGCCTTCGGCGTCTACTCCGAGGTGGTCGCCAACTTCTCCGGCAAGCGTCTCTATGGCTACACCTCGCTGGTGCTGGCGACGATGTGCATCTCCGTTCTCTCGTTCACCGTCTGGCTGCACCATTTCTTCACCATGGGCCAGAGCGGCATGGTCAACGCCTTCTACGGCGTATCGACCATGCTGATCGGCATCCCCACCGGCGTGAAGATCTTCGACTGGATCCTGACCATGTTCCAGGGCCGGGTGCGCCTGCAGGTGCCGATGCTCTATTCGCTCTCCTTCATCGTCCTGTTCACCATCGGCGGCACCACCGGTATCATCCTCGCCAATCCCGGCATCGACTACCAGGTCCACAACTCCCTCTTCCTGGTGGCGCATTTCCACAACGTCCTCATCCCCGGCACGCTGTTCGGCATGCTCGCCGCGACCCACTACTGGTTTCCGAAGGCGTTTGGGTTCCGCCTCGTCGAGAACTGGGGGCGCGTCGCCTGGGGCTGCTGGACGGTCGGCTTCGTCCTCGCCTTCTTCCCGCTCTATGGCCTCGGCCTGCTCGGCATGCCCCGCCGCGACGTCGTCTACTTCAACCCTGCCTACCAGCCTTTCACGATCGTCGCCGAACTGGGCGCGCTCATCGTCCTGGCCGGCATCGGCGCCCTTGCCATCCAGATCTTTCTCAGCATCAGGCGCCGGGCTGAAAACGCCGTTCCCATCGGCGATCCCTGGAATGGCCGCACCCTCGAATGGTCGGTCCGCGCCCCCGCGCCCGAGTACAACTTCGCCATCATCCCCACTGTCGACGGCATCGACCCCTGGTGGACGACGAAGATGCGCGACGAGGCGTATCGCGCCGCCCCCCGATATTACGACATCCTCATGCCCCGCAACTCCGCCCTCGGCCCCGTCATCGGCGTCGCCTCGGCGGCGGTCTCCTTCGCCCTCGTCTGGCACATCTGGTGGCTGGTGGTCGCGGGCATGCTCGTCAACATCGGTGCTGTCGTAGGCCGCAGCTTCGTCACCGACACCGAGCGCCTGATCCCCGCCGACGAGGTCAGACGCCTGGAACTCGCCTGGCTCGCCACCGTCCGCCGTGCGGTCCCGATCTCGCGCGACCACGAAGTCGAGCACAGCAACGAGGGTCTGGCCGAGGTCCGCGCCGCATGAGCGCCGGCGGACTACGCCACGTCGGCATCAATCTCGGTCCCAGCCACGAGGGCGCCCACGAGGAAGCCGAAGAGGTCGTCTTCGGCTTCTGGGTCTTCCTGATGAGCGATCTCGTTCTCTTCGCCGTCATCTTCGCCACCTTCGCCACCATGACCGACGCCACCGCCGGCGGGCCCGACGGACACAGCCTGTTCGATATCGGCAGCGCCGCGATCGAGACCGGCGCTCTGCTGCTGAGCAGTTTCACCTTCGGCCTCGCTTCGGTGACGATGAAACACACTCGCCGCCCTGGACATGTCCTTCTGTGGTTGTCCGTCACCCTCCTGCTGGCCTTCGTCTTTCTCGGCTTCGAGATCCACGACTTCCTGTCCATGCGCGCCCATGACGGCTCGCCCGAACGCAGCGGCTTCTTGTCCGCCACCTGGCTGCTGATCGGCACCCACGGCACCCATGTGACCTTCGGCTGCCTTTGGATCGGCGTCATGATCGTCCAGATCCGCCGCTTCGGCCTGAACGGCGCGGTCAAGCTCCGACTGCTCCGCCTCGGCCTGTTCTGGCATTTTCTCGACATCGTCTGGATCGGCATCTTCTCCTTCGTCTTCTTGCGGGGGCTCGCATGAACGCGACCGAACGACAGGAATATCACGCCGACCTGCGCTCCTACGTCACCGGCCTCTGCGTTGCGATCGTCCTGACCGCCATCCCGTTCGCCGCCGTCGCCTTCGGCCACTACCCGGCCCGCACCGACTTCCTCCTCATCGCCGCCTGTGCGATCGTCCAGATTCCGGCGCATTTCCGGTTTTTCCTGCATATCGACCTGTCGCGGTCCAAGCGCGACGACCTGCAGCTGATCCTCTTCTCCACTCTGATCGTGCTGCTCATGGTCGGCGGCACCATCTGGATCCTCGGCAGCCAAATGACGCGGATGATGTGATGGGCAGGCACCTCTCCACCTTCGCCGCGCTCGCAGTCCTTGCCACCCTGTGCCTGACGCGAACTGCCGATGCCGCCTCACCCACGCCTCAGGACCTCGTCCGCGCCGCCACCATGGTCGTCGGTCAACTCAAGTCCGATCCCGACTACGCCGCGGAATTGCGATCCGCCCGGGCGGTGATCCTCATCCCCGACGCGCGCGTTCCCGGCCAGGTCCAGGCCCTCCTTCTCCAGCACGACGGCGACGGACTGTGGAGCCCGCCCGTCTTCATCACCGTCGGCCCGCTCACCGTGGCCGCACGGTCCGGTTCGCAATCAGGACCCGCCGCCATGCTGCTGATGACGCACCGCGCGCTCGACGAAGCCTCGCGGCCTGACTTCACCGTCACCGCCAAGACCGACCTCGACATCGTCACCTACGTCGCCAGGCACGGCGCTCCCCTCGGCGAAGGCGACGTCGAACTTTGGTCCCCCTCCGGCGCACTCGACGGCGTCAGCCTCGCCGGCGCCCGTTTCGACGGGGATGCCAAGGCGAACCAGACCTTCTACGGGCAGGCGGTGTCGGTGCCCGACATCCTCGCCGGGCGCGTCGGCCACCAGCAGGCCAGCGCCGATTTGCGCAGGGCTTTGCCCCTCTAAGCCCGAGGGGGAGGGCAGGGGCGCCGCGTGCCCAAACGCTGCGCCCTCGATTGCGCGCCAGACGCTGCACGCCAGACACCCGGTCCAGAAAGCGCGCCCAGACGGCGCGCGTCCAGACCCGCGCAACGAGCGGGTTATGACACCGAACCCTACGCCCCGGCCACCTCGAGCGGCTTGAGCACGTGCTGCCCCCAAACCCGCCCCTCAAACGCCTCCGCCCACGCTCGCACCTCGCCCGCCGGCATCGGCCGGCTGATCGACAGCTACACCGAGGGCGTGATCAGCAAGACGGAATTCGAGCCGCGACTGGCGGGCCTGCGCCGACGCGTTACCAAGCTCGAGGCCGAAGCCACCACACTTCAGGACGCCGCCG
>CAXUBM010000080.1:0-7608 GCA_964249235.1 uncultured Acetobacteraceae bacterium
TGGCTCCTCAGAACACGCGGCAGAGCACTTCGCCGCCGACATTGGCGGCGCGTGCCTCTGCATCGCTCAGGACACCACGCGGCGTCGACAGGATCGAAACGCCAAGCCCCGCATAGACGCGCGGCAGCTCCTTGATCTTGGAATAGACGCGCCGTCCGGGTTTGGAGACGCGGTGGATTTCTTTGATCACCGGCTCGCCCTCATTGTATTTCAGCTCGATACGGAGCTGCGCGATGCCCGGCTTGAGCTCCTCGGTGGTGAAGCCGCGAATGTAGCCCTCGCGGCGCAGCGCCTCGAGGACATTGGCGCGCAGCTTCGACGCGGGCGCGACGCAGCCGGTGTGACGGCTGCGCTGGGCGTTGCGAATGCGGGTGAGCATGTCACCCAACGGATCGGACATCGACATCGCGGGCGCTCCTTACCAGCTCGACTTGACCATGCCCGGGATCTGACCCGAGCTGGCGAGGTCGCGCAACGCGATGCGGCACAGCTTGAACTTGCGGTAGTTGGCGCGCGAGCGGCCGGTGAGAGCGCAGCGCAGCCGCACCCTGGTGCGGCTGCCGTTGCGCGGCAGTTCGGCGAGCTTCATCGACGCCTCGAAACGCTGCTCGACGGCGACCTGGCGGTTCTTGACCACGGCCTTGAGCACGTCGCGCTTGGCGCGGTCGCGGGCGGCCATGCGTTCGCGCTTCTTGTTGCGATTGACCGAGGATACCTTCGACATTCTCTGTCCTCCGGAACCTGCCGCCTCCGACCCGATGGGTGGGGTGCGGCGGTTTTCCCTAAAGCTTGTTCAGGCCGCGAACGGCAGGTCGAAGGCCTTCAGCAGCGCCTTCGCTTCCGCATCCGTCCGCGCGGTGGTGACGAAGATGATGTCCATCCCGCGCACCTGGTCGACCTTGTCGTAGTTGATCTCGGGGAACACGATCTGCTCCTTGAGACCCATGGCGAAGTTGCCGCGCCCGTCGAAGCCGCGGCCGGCCGGCAAGCCGCGGAAGTCGCGAACGCGCGGCAGCGCGATGGTGACCAGACGGTCGAGAAACTCGTACATGCGCGCCCGGCGCAGGGTGACCTTGCAGCCGATCGGCAGGCCGGCGCGGATCTTGAAGCCGGCGATCGCCTTCTTCGCCACCGTCTTGACGACCTTCTGGCCGGCGATCTGGGTCAGTTCGGCGACTGCCGCGTCGAGCTTCTTCTGGTCGCCCGCCGCGTCGCCGACGCCCATGTTGATGACGATCTTTTCCAGGCGCGGCACCTGCATCGGATTGGCGTAGCTGAAATCCTGCGTCAGCGCCGGACGGATATCGTCCAGGTAGCGCTGCAGCATGCGGGTGCGGGTCGGGGTTTGGGTCTCGGACATCTCAGCTCTCGATGACTTCGCCGGTCGCCCGGGCGACGCGTGCCTTGGTGCCGTTGTCGAGCACGCGAAAACCGACCTTGGTCGGGTTGCCGGACTTCGGGTCGATCAGCTTGAGGTTCGACAGGTGGATCGGCGCCTCGCGCTCCTGGATGCCGCCCGGCTGGCCCATCCCCCGCGGCTTGAGGTGGCGCTTGATCATGCGCACGCCGCGCACGAGGGCCCGCTCCTCGGCGGGCATGACCCGCAGGACCTCGCCGCGCTTGCCCTTGTCGGAGCCGGTGGTGACCACGACCTGGTCGCCCTTCCGGATGCGGGCGGCCATCACAGCACCTCCGGCGCGAGCGAGATGATCTTCATGAACTTGCGCGCACGCAGCTCGCGAACCACGGGGCCGAAGATGCGGGTGCCGATCGGCTCGGACTGCTTGTTGATCAGCACGGCGGCGTTGCGGTCGAAACGGATCGCGCTACCGTCGGGCCGGCGCACGGCGGCGGCGGTGCGGACGATGACCGCCTGGTGGACGTCACCCTTCTTCACCTTGCCGCGCGGGATCGCTTCCTTGACGGAGACGACGATGACGTCGCCGACCGAGGCGGTCTTGCGCTTGGAGCCGCCGAGCACCTTGATGCATTGCACCCGACGGGCGCCGGAATTGTCGGCGACATCGAGGTTGGTTTCGGTGTGGATCATGCCGCCGCTTCCATGTCAGGCATCGGTTCGGGCGCCGGCGACGGGTCGCCCTGGGTGAAGGGCTGGCCGTTGCGGGTCACCACGGTCCAGGTCTTGCGCTTGGAGATCGGCGCGCACTCCTCGATGCGAACCGTGTCGCCCACCTGGCAGCGATTGGCCTCGTCGTGCGCCGCATACTTCTTGGAGCGGCGGATGAACTTCTTGTACAGCGGGTGCATGACGCGGCGCTCGACGGAGACTGTGACTGTCTTGTCCATCTTGTCGCTGGTTACCCGCCCCGTGAGGATTCGCTTTGGCACCGACCCTCTCCTTTCAGGACGCTTGAGGACGTGACTGGTGCTGGAGGGTCTTGATCCGCGCGATCTCGCGACGGACCTCGCGCACGCGCGCGGTTCCCTCCTGCTGGCCGGTGGCACGCTGGAAACGAAGGTTGAACTGCTCGCGCTTGAGGTCGAGCAGGCGCGCCGACAACTCGTCCGGCGTCTTGGTGCGCAGTTCGGCGGCCTTGTTGACGTTGGCCATCAGGCGTCTCCGATGCGCGTGATGAACTTGGTCTTGATCGGCAGCTTGGCGGCACCCAGGGCGAGTGCCTCGCGAGCGATGTCGGCCGGCACGCCGTCGATCTCGAACATGACCCGGCCGGGCTTGACGCGGGCAACCCAGAATTCGGGACTGCCCTTGCCGGAGCCCATGCGGACCTCGGCCGGCTTGGTCGACACCGGGACGTCGGGAAAGATTCGGATCCAGACGCGGCCGGCGCGTTTCATCGCGCGCGTGATCGCCCGGCGCGACGCCTCGATCTGGCGCGCGGTGATCCGCTCGGGTTCCAGCGCCTTGAGGCCGAAGGTGCCAAAATTGAGGTCGGTGCCGCCCTTGGCCAGGCCGTGGATGCGGCCCTTGTGCGCCTTGCGGTATTTCGTTCGCTTGGGGGAAAGCATCGCCGCGCCTCCTTATCGCTGGGGCGCTTGTTCGGCGGCGCGCTTGTCCTGCGCCATCGGGTCGTGCAGCAGGATCTCGCCCTTGAAGATCCAGACTTTCACGCCGCAGGTTCCGTAGGTCGTCTTGGCGGTGGCGACACCGAAATCGATGTCGGCACGCAGCGTGTGCAGAGGCACCCGGCCCTCGCGGTACCACTCGGTGCGGGCGATCTCGGCGCCACCGAGGCGACCGCCGCAGTTGATCCGGATTCCCTGCGCGCCGAGGCGCATCGCCGACTGCACGGCGCGCTTCATCGCGCGACGGAAGGCGACGCGACGCTCGAGCTGCTGGGCGATGTTCTCGGCGACCAGCGTCGCGTCGATCTCGGGCTTGCGGATCTCGACGATGTTCAGTGCGACCTCGGCCTTGGCCATCTTCGCGAGCTCCTTGCGGAGCACCTCGATGTCCTGGCCCTTCTTGCCGATGACCACGCCGGGACGAGCGGCGTAGATCGTCACGCGGGGCTTCTTGGCCGGCCGCTCGATGACCACGCGCGACACGCCGGCGCCGGAAAGACGCTTGCGCAGATGGGTGCGAAGCTGCAGGTCGGAGAGCAGCAGGTTGGAGTAGTCGGCACCCGCGAACCAGCGGCTGTCCCAGGAGCGGTTGATGCCGAGCCGCAGCCCGATCGGATTGACCTTGTGACCCATTACGAAGCGGCCTCGGTTTCGGTCTCGGCACGCTCCGAGACGACGATCTTCAGATGGCTGAACCATTTCTCGATGCGCGCCGCCTTGCCGCGGCCGCGCGCGTGGAAGCGGCGCATGACGATGGACTTGCCCACTTCGGCGCGGGTGACGATGAGCCGGTCGACGTCGAGCTGGTGGTTGTTCTCGGCGTTGGCGATGGCACTCTCCAGCCCCTTGCGGACAGCGTGCGCGATGCGGCGCTTGTTGAAGCGTAAACGCGCCACCGCCTGTCCGGCGGGGAGGTCGCGGATCGTCTCGGCGACGAGGTTGAGCTTGCGCGGGCTGACGCGCAGGTTGCTGACGATCGCCTGCGCCTCGTGATCGGCGACGGAGCGGGGATGCTTGGGTTTGCTCATCTCAGCCCCGCCTGGCTTTCTTGTCGGACGAATGCCCGGTGAAAGTCCGCGTCGGCGAGAACTCGCCGAACTTGTGACCGACCATGTTCTCGTTGACCTGCACCGGCAGGAACTTGTGGCCGTTGTAGACGCCGAACGTCAGGCCGACGAACTGCGGCAGGATCGTCGAACGACGCGACCAGATCTTGATGATCTCGTTGCGACCCGACGCGCGCGCGTTGTCGGCCTTCTTGAGCATGTACCCGTCGACGAACGGGCCTTTCCAAAGGGAGCGTGCCATCGATCGCCTCCGCCTACTTGCCGGTCTTGCGGCGGCGGATGATCAGGCTGTCCGTCCGCTTGTTGACGCGCGTCTTGTATCCCTTGGTCGGCACGCCCCACGGCGTGACCGGATGGCGACCGCCCGAGGTGCGGCCTTCGCCGCCGCCGTGCGGATGGTCGACCGGGTTCATCACCACGCCGCGCTGATGCGGCTTGCGGCCCATCCAGCGCGCCCGACCGGCCTTGCCGATATGCTGGTTCATGTTGTCGGGATTGGAGACTGCGCCGATGGTCGCCATGCACTCGCCGCGAACCATGCGAACCTCACCCGACTGCAGCTTGACCTGCGCATAGCCGGCGTCCTTGCCGACGAGCTGGGCGAAGGTGCCGGCGGCGCGCGCCATCTTGCCGCCCGCGCCCTGTTTGAGTTCGATGTTGTGCACGATGGTGCCGACGGGAATCGAGGACAGCGGCATCGCGTTGCCGGGCTTGATGTCGGCACGCTGGCCGGCGATCACCTGATCACCGAGGCGGAGGCGCTGCGGGGCGAGAATGTAGGACAGCTCGCCGTCGGCATACTTGATCAGCGCGATGAAGGCGGTGCGGTTCGGGTCGTATTCGAGCCGCTCCACGATGGCCGCGACGTCGAACTTGCGTCGCCTGAAATCGACCAGGCGGTAGGACTGCTTGTGTCCGCCGCCGCGGAAGCGCGAGGTGATGCGGCCATGGTTGTTGCGTCCGCCCGAATGCGACTTGCCCTCGGTCAACAGCTTGACCGGCTTGCCCTTCCACAGCTCGGAACGATCGATGAGGATCGTGCCGCGCAGGCTCGCCGTGACCGGGTTGAATTGCTTGAGTGCCATCTATGCGGTCCCGCTCAGGCGAGCTTCGAGGTGGGGTCGATCATCTGACCCTCGGCGAGCTTGACGTAGGCCTTCTTGACGTCGGCGCGGCGGCCGGGGCGGCCCTTGAAGCGCTTGGTCTTGCCCTTTGCCACCAGCGTGTTCACGCCGAGCACGGTGACGCCGAAAAGACCCTCGACGGCCGCCTTGATCTGGAACTTGGTCGCCTCGGGCGAGACCTGGAAGACGACCTGGCTGCGCTCGGTGAGCAGCGTCGCCTTCTCGGTGATGACCGGGGAGCGGATGATGTCGAACATCGTCTCGCGCGACATGCGGCCGGCGGCCCGGCGAAGAGCCAGAACGTTGGTCACAGGAGCCGCTCCTTCAGCGCGTCCACGCCGGCGCGGGTGATCGCGAGGACGTCGTGGTTGAGGATGTCGTAGACGTTCGCGCCCACCGTGGGCAGCACGTCGATGCGGTGCAGGTTGCGGGCGGCGCGCACGAAGCCCTGGTGGGCGACGCCGTCGACGACCAGCGCCGACGTCCAGCCCCAGGCGCGGACGCGCTCGGCCAGCGCCGCCGTCTTGCCGTCGGTCTCGGCATTCTCGAGCACGATCAGCTTGCCCTCGGCGGCCTTCTGGGACAGTGCCGAGATCAGGCCGAGGCGGCGGACCTTCTTGGGAAGGTCGTAACCATGGTCGCGGACGACCGGACCATGAACAGCGCCACCGGTGCGGAACTGAGGCGCGCGCAGGCTGCCCTGGCGGGCATTGCCGGTTCCCTTCTGCCGGTAAGGCTTCTTGGTGGTGCCGGAGACTTCGCCCATGCCCTTGACCTTGTGCGTGCCGGCGCGGCGCTTTTGCAGCTGCCAGTGCACGACGCGAGCCATGATGTCGGGACGCGGCGCGGCGCCGAACAGCGCTTCGGGCAGCTCGATGGTGCCGGCGGCCTCGCCGGCGAACGTCTTGATCTCGACTTCCATCACGGCGTCTCCCCGGAGGTCTCCGGCGGCGGCGCATCGTCCGCGGCGGGGGCTTCGGACACCGGCAGGGCGGACACCGGCGGCTCGGCGTCGTGATCTGCAGCCGCGTCGTGCTCCGGCGGGGGCGGCTCGGCGGCGGGTGGCGCCGCCGCGACACCGGCCGGATAGGGAGCGTCGGCGTGGCGGGCACGCTTGACGGCGTCACGGACGCTGACGAGTTCGCCCTTCGAGCCGGGAACCGCGCCGCGCACCATGATCAGGCCGCGTGCTTCGTCGACCGCGGCGACCTCGAGATTGAGCGTCGTGATGCGCTCATGGCCGAGGTGGCCGGCCATCTTCTTGTTCTTGAACGTCTTGCCCGGATCCTGACGGTTGCCCGTCGAGCCGTGGCTGCGGTGACTGACCGACACGCCGTGCGAGGCTTCGAGACCACTGAAATTCCAGCGCTTCATCGCGCCGGCGAAGCCCTTCCCCTTGCTGACTCCGGCGACGTCGATCTTCTGGCCGACAACGAAGTGCGCGGCCGAGAGCGTCGTGCCCGGCTCGAGCAGCGCGTCGGGAGCGACGCGGAACTCGACCAGGCGCTTCTTCGGCTCCACCTTGACGCGGGCGAAGTGACCACGGTTCGGCTTGCTTACGTTCTTGACCTTGGCGCGACCGGTGCCGAGCTGGACGGCGTTGTAGCCGTCGCGCTCGATGGTGCGGGTGTCGACCACCTGCAGCGCGTCGAGATGCAGCACGGTGACGGGCACGTGCGTGCCGTCGTCGCGGAAGATGCGGGTCATGCCAAGCTTTCGCGCGACCAGACCCGTCCGGAGTTGGGCTTGATTGGGATTCATCGGCTCAGATCTTGATCTCGACGTCCACGCCGGCGGCGAGGTCGAGCTTCATCAGCGCGTCGACGGTCTGCGGCGTGGGCTCCACGATGTCGAGCAGCCGCCGGTGAGTGCGGATCTCGAACTGCTCGCGGCTCTTCTTGTCGATGTGCGGCGAGCGGTTGACGGTGAAACGCTCGATGTGGGTGGGAAGAGGGATGGGCCCTCGAACCCGCGCGCCCGTCCGCTTGGCCGTGTTGACGATCTCCTTGGTGCTGTTGTCCAGCACGCGGTGATCGTACGCCTTGAGGCGTATGCGGATGTTCTGGTTGTCCATCAATCAGTCCAGTTCGGTGCGCTCGGGTCCGGGTTCGTCAGCTTCAGGCGGTGATGGAGGCCACCACGCCGGCGCCGACGGTCCGGCCGCCTTCGCGGATCGCGAAGCGCAGGCCTTCATCCATGGCGATCGGCGCGATCAGCTCGACATCCATCGAGATGTTGTCGCCCGGCATGACCATTTCCGTGCCCTCGGGGAGTTGGACGACGCCGGTGACGTCGGTGGTGCGGAAATAGAACTGCGGCCGGTAGTTGGTGAAGAACGGCGTGTGGCGGCCGCCCTCCTCCTTGGTCAGGAT
>CAXUBM010000081.1:0-7581 GCA_964249235.1 uncultured Acetobacteraceae bacterium
ATCGGATTGGAGGGGTCGTCGGCGCGCAGGCGGACGCGAAGGTGGCGGGCGAGCGGCGGGGCGCCGTCGAGCGACGGGCGGGCGATGGTGAGCCGGACGCCGCCGTCGGGCAGGGCATCCACCGCGGCGATGGTGCCGTCGACCACCGTGGCGTGGCGCGGGATCGGCGCGATCGGAAGGGTTCGGGCGGTCTCGGCAAGGCAGGAAAGCAGGCCGAGCGAGAAGGCGAACAGCACGAGCGCCGTGATCCGCACGAGATCGTGGCGCCAGGCCAGCACGGTCAGCGCGGCGGCGGCGACAGCCGTGACGAGGATGGGCCAGAGCGACGGTTCGGCGCTCAGGCCGAAATAGGCGGCGACGCCGGCGCCCATCGAGACGGGCAGGAAAAGCACCAGGCGCGGACGCTCGGCATCGATGGCGGCGGCCAGCGCCTGAAGCGGCCGGATGGTTGCCGGAAGCGGGAAGAAGACGACCGGCCGGCGCACAGTCCGTTCCATGCCCGGAATGATAAGGAGGTCTGACGCGTTGGGGAAGCGCCTTGTGTGGTGTAGGACGGGCCGCATGACGATCAGGACACGCTTCGCGCCCAGCCCGACCGGAATGCTGCATGTCGGCGGAGCGAGGACGGCGCTGTTCAACTTCCTCTATGCCCGGCATTTCGGCGGCGAGTTCCTGCTGCGGATCGAAGACACCGACCGGGCGCGCTCCACGCCCGCGGCGGTCGAGGTGATCCTGGACGGGCTGGCGTGGCTGGCGCTGACGCCGGACGCGCCGCCGGTGTTCCAATCGACGCGGGCGGCGCGCCACGCGGAGGTCGCGCACGCGCTGCTGCAAGCCGGGCGCGCCTACCGGTGCTACGCGACGGCAGCGGAGCTGCGCGAGATGCGCGAGCAGGCGGTCGCCGAGAACCGGCCGCCCCGCTACGACGGGCGCTGGCGGGACCGGGATCCGGGCGACGCGCCGGCCGGGGCGCCGTTCAGCATCAGGCTGCGGTCGCCCAGTGACGGCGAGACGGCGATCGACGACCTGGTGCAGGGGCCGGTGCGGGTCGCCAACGCCGAGCTGGACGACATGATCATCCTGCGCTCGGACGGCTCGCCCACCTACCTTCACGCCGTGGTGGTGGACGACCACGACATGGCCATCAGCCACGTGATCAGGGGCGACGACCACCTCACGAACACCTTCCGGCAGGCGCAGCTGTTCGCGGCGATGGGGTGGGAGCTGCCGCTGTTCGGGCACGTGCCGCTGATCCACGGGCCCGACGGCGCGAAAGTCTCCAAGCGGCACGGCGCGCAAAGCGTCACCGACTTCCGTGACCTGGGGCTGCTGCCGGAGGCGCTGTGCAACTACCTCCTGCGGCTGGGCTGGGGACACGGCGACGACGAGATCCTGTCGCGCGAGGAGCAGATCCGCTTCTTCGACATCACCGGCGTCGGGCGCGCGCCGAGCCGACTCGATCCGGCCAAGCTCGCGCACCTCAACGGGGTGTGGCTGCGCCGGGCGGAGAACGGGCGGCTGCTGGACGAGGTGGTCGCGCGGCTGCGGACGCGCGGGCTGGTGGCCGACGAGGTCGGACGGTCGCGGCTGGCCGCGTTGATGCCGACCCTGAAGGACCGGGCGCGCGACCTGAACGAGCTCGCCGACGGCGCCGCGTTCGCCGTGCGGCCGCGACCGATCGAGCTCGAGCCGAAGGCGGCAGGACTGCTGACCGAGGGAGCGCGGCGGCTTCTGCAAGCGCTCGGCGAGGCACTGGCGGCGACGGACTTCACGGTGGACGGCGTCGACGCGGCGCTGCGGGCGTTCGCCGATGCGCGAGGGGAACGGCTCGGGCAGGTGGCGCAGCCGTTGCGGGCGGCGCTGACGGGGAGCAACGCCAGCCCGCCGATCGACTCCGTGCTGGTCGCACTCGGACGCGACGAGGTGCTGGCGCGAATCGGAGACGTGGCGCGGTGAACGCGTTCGATCGTCATCTGCTGGCGATCGAGGGACTGGCGCCACCGCTGATCGAGGAGCTGCTCGACGAGGCGGAGAGCCACGTGCTGCTCAACCGTTCGGTGCAGACGTCGCGCGACGCGCTGCGCGGGCGCACGCTGATCAACCTGTTCTTCGAGGACAGCACGCGCACGCGGACCTCGTTCGAGCTGGCCGGCAAGCGGTTGGGCGCGGACGTGATCAACATGTCGGTCTCCCAATCCTCGGTCAACAAGGGCGAGACGCTGCTCGACACGGCGACGACGCTGAACGCGATGCATTGCGACCTGCTGGTGGTGCGGCACGGGCAGTCGGGGGCGCCGTCGCTGCTGGCGCAGGAGGTCAGCGCCTCGGTGATCAACGCGGGCGACGGAACGCACGAGCACCCGACGCAGGCGCTGCTGGACGCGCTGACGATACGGCGGCGGTTGAAGCGGTTGCGCGGGCTGCGGGTGGCGATCTGCGGCGACGTGGCCCACAGCCGGGTCGCGCGCTCGAACATCCACCTGCTGGCCAACATGGGCAACGACGTGCGCGTGGTGGGGCCGCCGACGCTGATCCCGGCCGAGGTCGAGGCGCTGGGTGTCACCGTGTTCAACGACATGCGGACGGGCATCGAGGACGCCGACGTGGTGATGATGCTTCGGCTGCAGAACGAGCGGATGGCGCGCGGGCTGGTGCCGAGTGCCCGCGAGTATTTCCGCTTCTTCGGGCTGGACGCGGAGAAGCTGGCGTGGGCGAAGCCCGAGGCGCTGGTGATGCATCCGGGACCGATGAACCGCGGCGTCGAGATCGACAGCGCGGTCGCCGACGACCCGATCCGCAGCGTCATCCGCGAGCAAGTCGAAATGGGGGTCGCGGTGCGCATGGCGGTGCTCGACCGGTTGGCGCGGGCACAGCGGGAACGGCGGCGCAATGCTTGACCTCGTGGTGCGGGGGCGGGTGGTCGATCCGGCGAGCGGCATCGACGGCCCGGGCACGGTGCTGGTGCGCGGCGGCCTGATCGAGGACGTCGTGCTCGGCGCCGAGGCGGCCGCGCCCGAGGGCGCCGAGGTGATCGACGAGCCGGGGCTGGTTGTCTGCCCCGGCCTGGTCGACATGCGGGTCTCGCTGGGGGAGCCCGGCTACGAGTATCGCGAGACGGTGGCGTCGGCCGCCGAGGCGGCGAGTGCGGGCGGAATCACCACCGTCGCCGCACTGCCCGACACCAAGCCGGCGATCGACGATCCGGCGCTTGTGCGCCTGCTGCGGGCGCGCGGCGAGGAAACGGGACGGCTGACGGTGCTGCCCTATGGCGCGGCGACGCGGGGATGCGAGGGCCGCGAACTCGCGGAGTTGGGGCTGCTGCGCGAGGCGGGGGCGGTCGCGTTCACCGATGGCGCGCGCGCCGTCGGCAGCGCGCGGCTGATGCGGCTCGCGCTGAGCTATGCGCGCGGGTTCGGAGCGATGATCGTGCAGCACGCGGAGGAGCCTTCGCTCGCCGAGGGCGGAGCGGCGACCGAGGGAGAGCTGGCGACGCGGTTGGGGCTGGCAGGAATACCGCCGGCGGCGGAGGCGATCCAGATCGCGCGTGATCTGCGGCTGGCGGAGATGACGGGCGGCCGGATCCATTTCGCGCACGTCTCGACCGAGGAGGGCGTGCGGCTGATCGCGGCGGCGAAGGCGCGCGGGATCGCGGTCACCTGCGACACGGCTCCGCCCTATTTCGACCTCAACGAGACGGCACTCGGGCCGTATCGCACGCTGGCCAAGCTGTCGCCGCCGTTGCGGGCGGAACGCGACCGCGAGGCGGTCGCGGCAGCACTCCGGGACGGCACCATCGACGCGGTGGCGTCGGATCACATGCCGCTGGACGCCGATGACAAGCGGCTGCCGTTCGCGCAGGCGTCGGCGGGCGGGACGGGGTTGGCGACGCTGCTGTCGCTGCTGCTGACCCAGGTTCATGGGCATGGATTGGGGCTGGCGCGCGCGATCGCCCTGGTAACGGCCAATCCGGCGCGCCTGCTGGGTACGGACGCGGGGAGGTTGGCTCGTGGCGCGGCGGCGGACCTGTGCGTGTTCCAGCCGGAGCGGATCTGGCAGGTGCGAGCGGGGATGATGCCGGGGCGGGCGCAGAACACGCCGTTCGACGGGCGCGCGCTGGAAGGCCGGGTCGTCCTGACGCTCAAGGGAGGGCGGCGGGTGTTCCGGGGCGCTGCCGCGAGCCCCGCCGCGGGCAGCGCCGCCAGACCCGCCCCCGCCTGAGTCAGGGGGTCTGGGGATTCGCCCCCAGCGGATCGAGGTCGTCACGCGAGAGCGTGCCGCGCGCCACGCCCTGGCCTTCCTGAAGGATCGCCAGCAACGACTCGGGGCCACGCCTGGCGCACCAGTCGCCGAAACCCTCATCGGGCATCGCCTCCGCCGCAAAGGGAGCGAACAGCCGGTCGAGCGTCGGCACGACGTCCGCCTGCTTGACGCGGTCCAGCAGGCGGAAGCTCAGGCGGGTGCCGGCGAAGTCGCCGCCGACGTAAACGGCGTAGGTTCCGGGCGTCCGGCCGACCAGGCCGACGTCGCCGGTGTAGGTGCGCACGCAGCCGTTGGGGCAGCCGGTGATGCGAAAGCTCATCGGGCGATCGGCAAGGCCGTGGCGCGAGAGCGCCCGGTCCATCTGTTCGACGAACGGAGCGCGGACGCGCTCGGCCTCGGTCAACGCGAGCCCGCAGGTGGGCAGGGCTGGCCAGGCCAGCGTGAACCGCTCGAGGTTGGTGAGATCCTCGGCCGGGCGGACGCCATGGGCACGCAGGATCTCGTCGATGGCGGCACGATCGGCCGGTTCGACGTCCGACAACAGAATGTCTTGCTGCGGGGTAAGGACCGCGTCGATTTCGAAACGGGCGACGATGGTTCGAAGTGCGGTTCGGATGCGTTGCTCGCCCGCGTCGGCGATGCGGCCGGACGGGACGGGCACGCCGAGCCACAGCCGGCCGTCGCCCTGCTCGTGCCAGCCGAGAAAGTCGGGAACGCCGAGCGCGGGGAGCGGGTAGGGCTCGGCGAGGCGGCCGCCGTAGTGGCGCTCCGTTTCGGTGCGGATGAAATCGAGGCCGCGGTCGTCGACGAGGTATTTGAGGCGCGCACGGCGGCGGTCGGCGCGGCCGCCATGGTCGCGCTGCACCTTGATGACGGCTTCGACCACGGCGACCAGGCGGTCGGCGGGCACGAAGCAGAGAGGGGTGGCAAGCCTCGGATAGGTGTCGGCGCGGTTGTGCGTCATGCCCAGTCCGCCGCCGACGAGGACGTCGTAGCCGACCAGCTCGCCCTCGTCCCAACGTGCGAGAAGGCCGAGATCCTGGGTGAGGACGTCGACGGTGTTGTCGTCGGGGAGTGCCAGGCCGATCTTGAACTTCCTCGGCAGGTATGTCGGGCCGTAGAGGGTCTCTTCCTCGTCGAGGCCGGCGATGGGCTGCTCGTCGAGGAAGATCTGGTAATAGGCGCGGCTCTTGGGGAGAAGCTCGGCGGAGAGCAGGCGGGCATCGGCGCGCAGCCGGTCGTGGCGCGCATCGCGGATCGGGGCGGGCGAGGTCATCAAGTTGCGCGTCACATCGCCGCAGGCGCAGAGCGTCGTCAGCAGCGTGTCGTTGACGCGGGCGATGGCCGGCTTGAGATCGCCCTTGAGGATGCCGTGGTACTGGATGCCCTGGCGAGAGGTGATGCGCAGCGTGCCGTTGGCGAACTCGTCGGCGATGCTGTCGAGGGCCAGATACTGGGATGCGGTGAGCGCGCCGCCGGGAATGCGCACGCGCGCCATGAACTGGTATTCCTTGTCCAGCTTGGCCTGCTTGCGCACGGTGGCGGTGTCACGGTCGAACTGCTCGTAGCTGCCGTGGAACTTCAGGAGCTGATAGGCGCCCTCGCTGACCGAGATGCCGCCCGCGGCGAGCTCGTCGGCCACCGTGCCGCGCAAGCCCTGGCTTTCGCGCTTGAGGGTCTCCACCCCGGAGAGCTTGGGCGCGTCGGCGATGTTGGTGTCGGGCAAGGGCGAGTTCCTGGAGGCGAACCGTGGATCGTCAGTCGCACATGGGGCGCGGTGGTTTGGATATCACCCCGGGCGACCGTTCAGATCGAGAAGCTGATCGGCTCGGCGAGCGGGCGGGCGAGGCCCTCGCGTTCGGCGGCGCGGACGAGGTCGTCGAGCGTGCGTGCGCGCAAGCTTTCGGTCAGTGTCGCGTCGAGCCGTTGCCAAGCGGGGTCGACGACGCGGGTGAAGAGGTCGCCGCTGGGGCCATCCTCGTGGGCGGCGTCGTCGGCGAGCGCCACCTCGACGATGTCGGCCAGCGTGATGTCGCGTCGGGGGCGGCCGAGGCGGTAGCCGCCGCGCGGGCCGCGCAGGCTTTCCAGGAGCGACGAGCGCGACAGCGATTGCAGCAGCGGTTCGATCCCGCGCCGGGCGAGACCGGCGCGGTCGGCGATGTCGGCGGCGCTGACGGTGCCGGCGCGGCCGGCGTGGAAGGCGACATCGAGCATGATCAGCATGGCCGTCATCGCTCGATCACGCCGCAGCAGCATCACGATCTCCTGAGTGACGGGGCGGACGCAGCCCCGCTTGACAGTAACGCAGCCTTCGGGGGTGATCCACGCTTCTCTTCGGTGCTATCGGGGTTCATGGACAGCATCGAACGGATCGACGACACGTCGGGCGCCTTCGCGGCGCCGCGTGGCCGCATCTATGACAGCGTGATGGCGACGATCGGTGGCACGCCGATGGTCAGGGTGCCGCGATTGACGCGCGAGGACGCGCTGGTGGCGGACCTGCTGCTCAAGCTCGAGTTCTTCAATCCGCTGGGGTCGGTGAAGGACCGGATCGGGGCGGCGATGCTGATGGCGGCCGAGCGCGAGGGGATCATCGCCCCGGGACGGACGACGCTGGTGGAGCCCACATCGGGCAACACCGGCATCGCGCTGGCCTTCGTGGCGGCGGCGCGCGGTTATCGGCTGATCGTGACGATGCCGGAGGGGGCGTCGGTGGAGCGGCGCAAGATGATGCGGCTGATGGACGCGCAGCTGGAGCTGACGCCGGCGAAGCTGGGGATGGCGGGGGCGATCGCGCGGGCCAATGACATCCTCGCCGCGACGCCGGACAGCTGGATGCCCAAGCAGTTCGACAATCCGGCCAACCCGCTGGTGCACGCGCAGACCACGGCGGAGGAGATCTGGGCCGATACCGGTGGGCGGATCGACGCGGTGGTCGTCGGCCTGGGGACGGGCGGAACGGCGACGGGCATCGCGCGAGTGCTCAAGGAGCGGAAGCCCGGCTTGCAGGTGATCGGGGTGGAGCCGGCGGAAAGCGCGGTGCTGAACGGCGAGGAGCCGGGGCCGCACGGCATCCAGGGGATCGGGCCGGGATTCCGGCCGGCGATCCTGGAGATGGAGCGGCTGGACGCGGTGACCACGGTGAGCGAGCGCGAGGCGCTGGCGGCGGCGCGGCGGTGCGCGCGACTCGAGGGGCTGCCGATCGGGATCTCGGCCGGAGGTGCGCTGCACGTGGGGCTGGCGATGGCGGGTGAGCGCGCGTGGGCGGGCAAGATGATCGGGGTGATCATTCCGTCGTTCGCCGAACGCTACCTGTCGACG